>JACPDY010000142.1 GCA_016183775.1 Bacteroidota bacterium | reverse complement strand
TTCATTGTCAAAATATTGGTACACTACTTGGGTGTTCACCGGTTTTGGTAATGTTTCAGACTTATTAGGGTGCGGTTAAATTTATGTTTATGCTGCAACCATTTTTGTCTTTAATATTAATTGAATAAGCACCCTGACAAAGTTGATTCTTGTACCTGTTAACATCTCCATCCGGCCAGGAGTAGGAGTAGGGGTTTGTGCCACCGGTTGCATTCACCATTACCCATTCTTTGCAACCGCAGTCAATACAATTGGCGGTTCCTTTGGCAAATTGCCCTGTTAAAGCCGGCGGTGAGATGATGG
The DNA here is from genome assembly GCA_016183775.1 of Bacteroidota bacterium. Classification (NCBI taxonomy): domain Bacteria; kingdom Pseudomonadati; phylum Bacteroidota; species Bacteroidota bacterium. The sequence continues at coordinate 15,851 of JACPDY010000142.1, read as the reverse complement.
TTGTTGCTGAAGTTGTGGTGCAACCTTTGGTATCGGTTATAGTTACAGTATAATTGCCTGCTGATAATCCCGAAACCTGGAACCCGGTACCGGGAGAACCTCCACTCCAGTTATATGTAAAGGGAGACATGCCGCCGCTGCCGGTCGCAGTTGCTGTGCCATTGGTCCCGCCATTGCACGTAATGTTTGTTCCCGTAACTATTAAACTTATTGCCGGATTAACAGTTACAGTTGCGGCGGAAGTGGATGTGTTTCCCCCAATATCTCTTATTGTTACTGTATATGTGGTGGTGGCAGCCGGGCAAGGATTGATGTTTTGTGTGGTGGCACCATTGCTCCATGAATAAGTGTATGGGCTTGCTCCTCCGGTACCACTTGAGGTTACAACAGCACAGGTGCCCGGACATACTGAAGTGCCGGTGGCTGTTACGGTTGGACCGTTGCAATTGGTTACAGTGATATTTTTTGTTATAGTTGCATTGCAACTTCCGCTTGTAACAGTATGAGTAACACTATATGTTCCTGCTGTCAGGAATGTATACGAGAAGTTTGCCGTTGTGCCCGTAAGATTTGTTATGCCACCAATTGTCCATGTGTATGTTCCCGTTGAACCGGTGTTGGTAAAAGTTACATTAACCCCGATGCAGGCAGGCGGATTTGTAAAAGTTGCCGAAACCGGGCTGGTACCGGTAACATTTGTTGCTTGAGTGGCGGTACACCCATTGCTGCTGGTTACCGTAACAGTGTAAATGCCGGCGGGTATGCCTTTATTTTCAAATGTTGTAACACCATTGCTCCAGCTATATGTAAAAGGGAAAACCCCGCTTACAACGTTTGCTGTTGCGCTGCCGCTTGTAGTACAACTTATGTTTGTAGTTGTTACTGCGATCACAACAGGCTGTGCAAGTATTGCCACTGTTTTAGTGGCGGAACATCCTTTGCTGTCAACAACTGTAACTGTATAGTTGCCCGGTGCTAACCCGGTGGCTGTTTGACCCGTTTGACCCGACGAACTCCAACTGTATATATAAGGAGAGGTGCCATTAATAACATTGATGGTGCTTGTGGCTTTATTTGTTGAGCATGACCATTGTGTAGAATACCCTAAAACCAATTCAACAGGCTGCGTGATATTTACCACCCTGGTTGAAATGCAGCCGTTGACATCATTTACGGAAACGGTGTATGTGCCTGCGCAAAGTCCAGTAGCCGTTTGGGAGGTTTGTGAATTGCTCCAGATAAACGAATAGGGCGAAGTGCCATTTGTGACTATAGCATTACTGCTTCCGGTACACGCGCCGCCACATATTATATTGGATGATGATGTAATTATATTCAATGATTGTGAAGAAACTGTTGCAACTACAGTAGCCGTGGCTGTAGCAGCAGTAGCATCGGTAACAGTGACAGTGTAAGTGGTGGTTAAAGCAGGACATACATTGATAGTTGCATTGCTTTGTCCGTTATTCCAGTTGTAAGTATAAGGAGCTGTTCCACTTGTAACGGTTGTTGCTACATTTGCACAAGACCCAGGGCAAACACCTGCTCCGGTGGCGCTGACTTTAACGGTAGTGCAAGGATTTACCCTGACAGTATCTTTGTGTGTTGTGCTGCATCCGTTAAAGCCGGTTAAGGTTAAGGTGTAAATTGTGGTTGCGCCGGGACAAACCGTTATGCTTTGTGCAGTTGATCCGCCGGGGCTCCACAAATAGGATGCATAACCGGTCGGAGCCTGAAGTGTTGTACATTGACCGGTACAAACGGTAGTGCTGTTTGAATAAACAGGGGAGCAGGCTGCGTCGACATAAGCATAACCATAATGTCCACCTGCTGAACAATCACCTGCTGTAAATTCTATAGTTACATTTTGACCGATGTAAGCGCTAAGATCAACATTTACAGTGCTCCAGGGTTTGTAATAAGTTAGACCTCCGCCTACACCCGGAACTGCGCAGCTTGGTGCCTGAACAAACCCGGGTAAGCCGGCCTGTACAGCGACAAAAAATTCTGAGCAGGGAATGGTATCTCCATTTTGATCCTTCAAGAGCGCTTTGAAAAATGCTTGCCCCGGTGGCGAGTGAGTTCCATCATTTAGTACAACAGCATATTGGTATTTAAAATTCGCATTAGTACCCGACACTTTAAAAGTTTGGCTGATCTGATCTGCAAATCCTCCTGCATTGGTAGAATCACAAAGTCGTAAAGAATAATTTCCGCCCGGTGCAACAACGGGAAATCCTCCGCAAGGGTCGGTGCCGCCGGAAGTTATCATATGCCTTTTCGGTAATTGACCGATCGAAACCTGTTTCATTCCGGGCTGACCATTTGACTGACCTGACGAACAGTACCATCCATTGGTTGTTCCTGATTCGAAATCCATATTGGTGCATCCGGGTTGGATGGTGTTAAGGGGTGCGAATGAAGTAGTTATATCATAGTTGAAGCAAGGAGCCCATGAAGAACTGCCTGATGAAGTACCTACGGCATCTACAATTATGTAATAACACTGACCTGCTGTAGCAAGAAATGAAACTGCAAGTCCACTTACAGTTTTGTTTGTAGGAACCTGGATGTAATCTGTACCTACGCAAACTCCTCCGGAAGTTGGGCAACCATTCATTACTATTAACCAGGGTTGAGAAGGTGCATTAATAGGACTTGATACCATATTGTTTAAGGTAATTGTAATATAACCGTTAATTGGCGAACACAAGTAGTAGAACCATTCGGGATTGCTATAAATAGCACCCCCGGTTCCGGCCGGACCCGGACATGTACCATATATGCTGGAGTTAAAATCGTTTCCCATGCCGCAGGTAGTTTGTCCTGTATAAGTTGCGGGAACGGTAATCGGGTTGGAGGAGGCAGCAGCACAGGTATTACCGCCTTGTGCCTTAGCTATTGATGAAAATGCAGCAGACAATAATACATAAAATGAAATTTTTAGTAGTTTCTTAGGTTTCATTATATATATAAGTTACTGTAAGCCATTCATCAATAAATCAAGGTGTAGTAAGGTTAACATTAATGGCACACCCGTTTTTATCGGTAATATTTACCATGTGTGTACCCGGACAAAGTTGATTCTTATACCTGTTTACATATCCATCCGGCCAGGAGTAGGAGTAAGGGCTTGTACCACCTGCGGCATTTACCATTACCCATTCCTTACATCCGCAGCCTGCACAATTTGCCGTTCCTTTCGTGAATTGTCCCGCTAAAGGTTGGGGCGAAATTATTGTTGCTGTTGAAGTGCCCGTGCAGCCCTTGCTGTCAGTAATGGTTACAGTATAAGTTCCCGCTGTTAAACCCGAAACCTGAAACCCTGAACCCTGAACCCCTGCGCTCCAGGAATAAGTATAAGGCAAACTGCCGCTTACTCCTGATGCGGTTGCTGCTCCTGTGCCACCGCTGCAGCTAATATTAGTTGTTACTGTTGTTGCTGTTACAGCAGGATTAACAGTTGCCACCGCTGTTGAGGTAGAGGTACCCCCTGCAGAGTCAGTAATTGTTACAGTATAAGTAGTCGTTGAAACGGGACAAGGACTGATATTCTGTGTTGTTGAGCCATTGCTCCAATTATATGTATATGGGCCTGTACCACCCGATCCTGCTGAAGTTACATTTGAACAAGTGCCCGAACAGACTGAACTGCCGGTCGCAGTAACAGTAGGTCCGCCGGCGCAGTCAATTACTGTTACAGTGCTGGTTATGCTGGTACTGCATCCGCTCCTGTTAACCGAATGAAATACACTATATGTCCCGGCAGATATAAAAGTATAGGAGAAGTCGGTAGTTGTTCCGCTAACATTTGCCGGTGTTAACGGTGAGATAACCCAGCTAAAAGTAACACCCGTACCGGTTGTTCCGGTATGAGTAAAGTTGACAAGGGTGTTTTTACAAACAGTTCCTGATGGGGATTGTGTAAAAGTTGCAGTTGGACCTATTGGCGGATTTGTGAATGTTACATTAGATGTTGCTGTACATCCTGTTGCATCCGTCACCGTTAATGAATAAGTACCCTGGCTTAATCCTGTTATGACCAATGTTGTTTGTCCGCTGCTCCAGCTGTATGTGTATGGAGCAGTTCCTCCACCCATAACTGATGGAATGGCATTGTTGCTCATGCCGCAAGGGTCATTATACACGCTTCCTGCAATTGTAATTGTTGAACTTGTAATTGTTACAGTTTTGGTTTGTGTGCATCCGCCGCTCGCATCTCTTACAGTCACGGTATAGTTAGCCTGACTCATTCCTGTTGCAGTTGGAGTCGTTTGTCCAGTATTCCATAAATAGGTATAAGGAGCAATACCATTAGTTGCAACAACTGTAGCCGTTCCTTTGCCTGCTGTGCAGGTGCCGGGCGAAGAAGTTGCCAGGTTTATTAAGGGAGCTTTGCCAATGCTGATATTGCGTATAGCAGTACAGTTATTCGCATCGGTAACCACAACAGAAAAAGATCCTGTGCAAAGCCCGGTTGCAGTTGCAGTTGTCTGACCATTGTTCCATAAATAAGTATATGGTGAGAGTCCGCCCGCCGGAGTGATGATGGAGCTGCCATTGCAGGTTCCGTTGCAGGTAACATTTGTTTGTATGCTGCTTAAGGCCGGGCTGCCGCTGCTTCCTGTAAGTGTATAATAAACTGTATCACGGTTACACACTGCATCTGTTATATAAACCCAATAGTTGCCCGGGCATAAGCCTGTAATTGTATTGGTAGCAGTTGAAGTATTCAGGGTTTGAGAACCATTACTCCATATATAATTATAAGGAGGTGTACTGCATGCTGAAGTAATATTTAAAGTTGCAGAACCATTGCAGGTACAGCTTCCCGGGTTTACCTGCGACTGTGTAAATGTTGGCGGGGGCTGTGAGAATTTATTAACGAATCCCTGGTCTGACATCAATGGTGTGGAATCAAAATATGCCCCACCACCCGGATTAAAAAGTGCACCGGAATGTTCTCCAACAACAAACAAATTATCATTCCGATCTACGGTTATATCATGCCCGAATCCTCCGGGTGTTAATGTAGCCCATAGCCGGCTGCCGGTAATGCTGAATTTTAAAATAAATGTTCCGCTTCCTGAAAAGGGCCCGGAAAAAAAATAGGAGTTGCAGGCAGAATTATTAAATGTGGGAAAGTCGGTAGATGTAGTTACTCCGGTAACATACACATTGGAGCAGTTATCTGTAATGATCCCCATTTTTTCATAAGATATTGCATTTCCAGGATACATACCTTCCCAATTTGTGCCGCCATAATAAGTTGACCAGAATAAACTGTAATTATTTAGAAACTTACTTACAAAAACGTCCTTTGTGCCACCATTAAAGCTGTTGTCAAAATAGGCACCTGCACCAGGGTTTTGCACCGGAAAATTGGCACTCACGGTTTCGCCCGTAAAGAATATGTCGCCGTTTAAATCGCAATCAATTGAATACCCACGTTCAAAACCCGTACCGCCAAAGTAGGTTGACCAAAGTAGATTTCCATTGTTTGAAAATTTAATAACTGTGGCATCGCCGGCGCCATTGTATGTGTTGTCGAAATAGGCTACTCCGCCGGGATTTAGCATTGGGAAGTTGCCAGAATTGGTCTGACCCGTTGCGAACAAATTATTTCCGTTATCCACAGTTAATGCTATTGCATAATCATCGGAGGATCCGCCGAAATACGTGGACCAAACTAATGCGCCGGCTACATTAAATTTAGCAAAGAACATATCATATCCCCCGGCTGCTGCCTGAGTATATGCCCCGCCACCCGGATTGACTGAAGGCAATCCGGTTAGTCCATATCCGCATATGAACATGTTTCCAAGTGCATCGGTGGTTACATATTTGCATCTTCCGGACTGTCCTCCGCCGAAACTTAATCCTCCTCCGAAAGTTGTTGCCCATAAACGATTCCCGGTATTGTCAAATTTTAAAATAAAGGGTTGAGCGACAGCTGCGGCCGCCTGAAAATAGGCTCCAGCCATATTTTGTGTGGGGAAGGTGGCGCATCCTTCGCGTCCGACAACATATACATTTCCAAATAAGTCGACCGTAATGCCATGGCCATCTGTGCCCCCGCCATTGACTATACACGGACCGGCACCATAAAATGTAGCCCATAATAAACTTCCGTTATTGCTGAACTTAAGAATTAAAGCATTTTGAGAAGCAGAATAAACTCCCTGGTAATAAGCGGTGCCAGAACTTTGAGTTGGAAAATTTGGCGACAATGTATAACCGGTTACAAAAACATTGCCTGTATTGTCGGTTGCAACACCTGTAAAGGAATCTAACCCGGTACCTCCATAATGGGTGCCCCATGCTAATTGCGGATCGACCCTGAGAATTTCATTTGTGTTATATTCACTCAATCCAAATCTGATGTGTGTATCATAGCCACTATTCCCATTTTTTTCATTAGCGGTTTTAATGAAGTGTGTGGTGATCTCAGAATTATTCTGAAAGCTTATAGGTGTGTTTTCAATTAAAGATCCGAAGTCTGTTTTGATTTCGATCTTTCCGCCGGCATTCAACGTCAGCGGATTTAATGAAGAATAAATAAGTTCAATTTGTTTAGGATCAGCGCCCGGATGAACAATAAAATCATATTTGAATCCCTTTTCGTTGCTGTTATATAGTACCCAGTCAATTCCGGGATACACATTTCTTATTGCTATTTTTTCATATTGCTTCACACCATAGATGCCATCCGGACAATGGCCATAAAAGAAGTTGTGATCGGCTTCAGAGGGATATTCTTTAACTACATTTTCTTTTTGGATGTTTGCCCCTTTAAGGATCATATCAATCCTTGAATAATATATTTCTTTGCTTTCTTCTGCTTCTTTTTCAAGTTCTTCTTCCTGTTTAATGAATAGATAACTGAGTCCTTTGTCAGTAATATACATATCCAAACCGGGCGCTTCTACTTTGAACAATACAAATGGAACCGGTATGCCATTGGCATCCATCATTTGTCCTTTGTTTTCAATAAAATGAACCTTCTGGTTTTGCATCCATTGCCGGGCTAACTCCTTATCTATTGCCGGTTCAGAAGCGTAAGTAATTGATGTAAATACTAAAGCTATCAGGTTGAATGCGGCCTTAGTTGCTTTTCTTTTAAGCATAGTAGGTGGATTATTATGTTTTGAAACGAGCAGGTTTAATTTACAGCGTAATAAACATTAAATGCGGGTTTCGCTTGATAATAAGTATCTGATAAAATATGTTCAAGTGAAAGTTAATTGAAATAGTACCTAATTGCAATCCTTCTTTTATTTATTATTGGCTTATCAAAGATATATTTGTAGATTATAGAATTCATTAAGTGGGAAAATTTATAAATAGAGTATTATAATAAATAATTGATATACAATGTATTAATATAAACTAAATTTGTAATTTATTATAATTACTCATTAAAAAATAGCTGATATATATTTGATAATCATCGTATATTTATTTTCACTTTATTTCCTTTTTTTATGCCTAAAAGCGCCTCGTCTGACCTTTTTGAACTTATCCTGTCTATGAGTAAGGCGGAGAAGGCTGCGTTTAAAATTTATGTCCGCGGAGGCGACACCACGCAAAGCCCAATGTATCTTAAATTATTCGACCTGGTTGAAAAACGAAAAGTGTATAATGAAAAAAAGATCATACAATTATTGAAAATCGATCCTGTTCGTTTTCCCGAATTAAAACATTACCTCTATAATCTTGTGTTGAAAGGCCTGAATGATTTTCACAGAGGCCAAACGGTAAATTCGCGGTTAGCAGAGTACGTGAATATAATTAATTTGCTTTTTGAAAAAGGATTGTTTGAACAATGCAGAAAACAACTCCGAAAGGCAATAGCGCTTGCAATCAAATTTGAGAAGCACTCATTTCTTATTGAGTTATATGAATTTGAACTTAGCCTTTATAATGCTACGCAATATTCGGGCATAACAAAAAGACAGATTAATAATATTGATAACCAGGTGAACAATTCGCTTAAAATACTTAAAGTGAGTAATGATTATAATATTGCAACTGAACTCGCCTTTTTAAGGACGTTTCGTCAGGGGGGAGTAAGAAATAAAAGTGAAGCAAAATTTATTGTAAAACTGTATAATGAGAGCATCGTAAATTCGAAAGTGGCTTTGCCGCTTCCATTCGATACAATACTTACCCGCTATTCATTTTTATTTCGCCACTACGTTGATTTGAGAGATTTTAATAAAGCACATGATCTTATGCAGAAGGTACTTAAGCTGATCGAATCAAACCCCCATCAGATCCCGGAGCATCCCCGATCATACGCCGTTGCTATCAGCAATACGATCCTGTGCCTGCTTCGTTTAAAAAGATATAGTGGGTTTTCTTCGCAATTAAAAAAACTTTCTGAAGCTCCTGCGCCAAATCAAAGGGTCAGAAGTTTTATATTTTTCAAAGTGTTATCCTTTGAAATGGAATTCTGTAAAGAAACAGGTGATTTTGTAAAGGGGATCACATTCGTTGAGCAACTGGAAAATATGCTCTCAAAGAAAAGGACATTGAACGCGCAAACAGAGCTGTTGCTTTATTATTACAGTGTTATTATATGTCTTGGGGCAAAAAACTATAACCGCGCCAATTATTTTTTACGTAAAATTCTGGATGGAAACTTTTCGGGATTGAGGGTTGATGTGTATTGTTTTGCAAAAATACTTTCGCTAATTGTCAATTTCGAATTGAATAACCATGAATACCTTGAGTATTCAGTAAAATCAGTTTATCGCTATCTATATAAAAGAAGGAGGTTATATAAACTTGAATCGATCATCCTTGAATTTATTCAGAATGAAATACCACGGATTAACAATCTGACAGATCAGCTTGAAGCATTTAAAAAACTCAGAGAGAAGTTACTTAAACTAAAGAGGGATTCTTTCGAAAAGGAGGCGTTTGACTATTTTGATTTTATAAGCTGGCTGGACAGCAAAATTGAAAACCGCTCCTTTGCGGAAGTAGTAAGGGAGAAGGCGGAAGCAGTTAATGGATGTTAGTTGTTGGTTTTAGTTCCTGACAACTGACAACTAACATCCAATAACTGTTTTATGGGGCAGTAAGATTGAGATTCACACTACACCCATTCTTGTCTTTAATATTTACGGAGTATGCGCCCGGGCAAAGTTGATTTTTGTACCTGTTCCCATATCCATCCGGCCAGCTGTAACTGTATGGGCTTGTTCCTCCTGTTGCACTTACCATTACCCATTCCTTGCAGCCACAACCTGAGCAGCTGGCTGTTCCTTTAGTGAATTGCCCTGCAATGGCAGGAGGTGAGCTGATTGCTGCGGATGAGATGGCGGTACAGCCCTTGCTGTCTGTTACGGTAACTGAATAATTGCCTGCACTCAATCCTGAGATGAGTGAACCTGCAGCCCCGTTACTCCAATTGTAAGTATATCCGGGTGTTCCGCCACCTGGTGCGGCCAACGTGCTTCCATTCGTGCTTCCGTTACAAGTTATATTCGTCGGGGTAACTGTTACATTTACTGCCGGATTAACTGTTACCACAGCTGTTGTCATGCCCGTAGCTCCGTCGGAATCTTTTATGGTTAATGTGTAAGTTGTGGTTACGCCGGGACAAGGATTTATGTTTTGCGTTGTTGCACCGGTACTCCATGCATAGGTGTAAGGCGCAGATCCACCCGTGCCGCTTGAGTTTACCACAGCGCATGTGCCCGGGCAAACCGAATTGCCGGTCGCAGTTACAGTAGGGCTACCAGAACAATTATTTACCGTAACTGTGCTTGTCACAGGAATACTACACCCTCCGCCATTAACTGTGTGAGTAATAGTATACGTTCCTGCGGTTAAAAAAGTATAGGAAAAATCAGTTGTAGTACCACTTACATTTACAGGAGTTATCGGAGAAATAAGCCAATTATATGTTATGCCTGTACCGGGTGGTGTACCTGTATTAATAAAATTTATTGTTGAGCCAATACAAATAGTTCCGGCGGGCGATTGAGTAAAGGTTGCGGAAACAGGGCTGGTGGAAGAGGCAACTATGGCGGTTGTTGTTTGTGAGCAACCTATAGCATCGGTTACAGTAACCGTATAGGTACCTGCACTTAAAAAATTATTATTGGTGCCAATTGAACCTGTGCTCCATACAATGTTGTATGGAGGTGTGCCACCATCAAGGTCGCCCACAGAGTTCAAATTTGTTGAGCCATTATTCAGGCCACAGGTTGTTGCAATAGCTTTTGGTTTTATAACGATAGGCTGCGGTGCTTGCGCTGAATATATTGCTGTAACCGTACAACCATTTCCATCCGTAACTGTAATCGTATAACTTGTTGAATAGGATAAGCCGGTTGCGCTTGCAGTTGTTTGAGCATTGTTCCATAAATATGAATAAGGCGAACTTCCGTTTCCGGGATGAGCTGTCACACTTGCTGTATTACAGGTTAATTGCTCTTTAAATCCAACTACAATTGGCGCAGGTTGCGATAATGTAACAGTTGTTGTAGAAACACAGGCGTTTTGTGAAATGGTTACAGTATATGTTCCGGCCATTAAATTATTAAATTGATATGTTGCCGAATTAGTGGCTGCAGAAACCCCGTTGCTCATACTGTATGTGTAAGGACCGCTGCCTCCGCTAATCGTAATTAATGCACTGCCATTACTGCCGTTGTTGCATGCTACATTTACCGTTGCAACAGAACTGATGCTTTGTACCTGTGAAATTGAAAATATTGAAATTGATTTGCATGAACCGTCAGTTATTGTTACAGTATAGGAATTTGCTGATAACCCGCCAACAGAAATGGTGCCGGCAGTTGTTGTTCCAGAAATACCATTACTCCAGTTGTAAGAATATGTTCCGCCTGAACCGTTGCTGATCGATACTGTTGCACTGCCATTATTTGTTCCGGTGCAATTTAAATTTGTTGTTCCTGAAATAGTTGCATTCATAGTACAGCCACAATTGTTCACGGTTATGTAAGAAGATTTAACAATACTGTCTTTTTTACATTGTGTAGTGATCACAAGTTTTACATCATATATTCCAGGAGTTGGATACGTAACAGTTGGATTTGGAAGGGTTGACGTTACCGGATTCCCTCCGGTAAATGTCCATTGTAATGTTTGGCCCGAGTTGTCGCAGGAACTGGTTATTGCAGAAGTAAAATTAACCGGGTTATTCGGACATACCGTTGTTGTATTTGCAGAATAACTTAAACCAAGATTTTTAGATTCACATATATTAATACATAACTGATCAATAAATGCATCCCCGTTACCACCCGACTGACTGCCACCTCCAAAAGCTGTTTGAAAAGCCCCTGGTGTCACTGGATAGCTGCCATCTGTTCCTCCTGTTGCAAATAGATTATTACCATAAATAGCAATACCTCCGCCGCCAACCCCTCCACCGCTCATTGCAAATCCTTCGAGTTCATCGTGCGCAGAACCGCCTAAGTATGTAATGCAAAGTTGGTTTCCGGCCGGATTATATTTTGCTATAAACTGATCTTCAACTCCTCCAAAGTTTTTCTGAAATGCACATGCACTAATAGGATAATTACCAAAGCTTGCGTCTTCAACTTCACCGTAAGCGTATATGTTATCATTAAAGTCTATTGCTACATCTAAAAGATAATCACCATTAACTCCTCCAAGATAAGTACTCCACAAACGATTTCCATTATTATTGAATTTTGCAATAAATGCATCGTTTCCGGTTACACCTCCACCTCCAAATGCCGGTTGGTAAGCACCCGGACTTGCCAAATTTGTAGTTGCAGCAGTTGTACCAACAATAATTATATTGTTCGAATTATCGACAGCTATGGCATACCCGGCAGTTGTATTGTTACCTCCAAAAAAGGTAGACCAAACCGGAAACCCTATAGCATTTAATTTGACCAAAAAGGAACTCGTTCCACCGCTGCCTGCAAGATTAGTCGGCTGAAATGCCATTAAAACGGGAAATGAAGAATACGAAGTATAACCGGTAAAAAAAATACTGCCGGCAGCATCGCATGTTATTCCATTAGCTTGTGATTGACTAAAACCGGGTCCGCCATAGTAAGTTGAAAATTGCATTGCTCCGTTATTGTTAAATTTTGAAACAAAACAAGCAGCGGGACCTAATAATACGGATTGGTAAGCAAAAAGTGTTGGAAATGTTGAAGAATTAGTTCTTCCGGCAATTACAATATTATTATTTACGTCGCAGGAAATATCGTTCGACGCTTCATATTTGCTTCCTCCAATACAAGTAGACCAAATTAATAATCCTGCTGAATTAAACTTTGCGATAAAAGCGTCATTGGCTCCTGCAAAGGCCTGCATGTAAGCCAGACCCGGGTTTTTTTGAGGCAAGTCAGGGGAAGAAGTTGAGCCTGTAATAAAAATGTTGTTCGTCCCATCAGAAATTATTCCCGTTCCAAGTTCATCCGCGCTTCCTCCATAAAAAGTAGCAAAGACACGAGTTCCGGCTGGACTCATTTTTACTACAAAAGCATCCGAAGCTCCTTTTAAGGATGCTTGAGATGCACCTGTTGATATAGGAAAATTGGGAGAGATTGTCATACCCGTAACTATTGCATTCCCAATCCTATCAGTTTTAATGCACATTCCCTGATCCACACCGTTTCCTCCATAGTAGGTTATCCAGGGATCGATCACTAAAGGAAATGAGGAATTAAAGGTAGAAAGTGAAAAATGTATAATGACCTCACCCCGCTCCTCTCCAGAGGAGAGTATATACCTGGTTTTTACATCAACAATTTCACCATTAATATTTTGATAAACTCTTGGGATTGATTCAGTGAATTCATTTACGCTTGTTTTTATTACTAAATGCCCTTCGCTGTTGATATCTATACTTTCAGCGCCCGTCCATTTTAGTTTTATTTGTGATGGATCAGCGTGAGGGTGTACAATGATGTCATATTTTAATCCTCGTTCCTTCCCTCCGTAATATTTTACATCAATATTGTTGTAAATGTTTTTTACTGTTATTTCATTGTATGAGTTTACCTGCGTTATACCATTGGGGCAGTGCGCATAGTAATAATTGGTATAACCTTCCACCTGGTCTCCAATAATTGTTTCGGCATTTGTATTATGGTTTAAAAATTCAACATCAATTCTATGCAACCTGAATGCTTCACTTTGCATTAATTCCTGTTTTTTATTTTGTTCAGCATCTTTTGTTATTTTGCCTTCTTTTATTGCTTCCTCAATTTCCTCGTCAATCTCGTGCATTACTTCACCCATATTGCTTAATACATAACTAACACCTGTTTTTCTTAAATAAACATCCGCTCCACCGCCACTACCTTTAAATAATATGTCTGGTCGCTGGTGTTGTTTCTGGTCAACCACTTGTCCTCTGTTCTCCGTAAACATCATTCCATTTCCGGCACGGGTATTGGGCGACGGATCTCCATGTGCCTGAGGTATTATCGTTTTTTGGGCAACGGAGGAAATGCAAATGACTACATTAGCAATTATGCAGGTAGGGAGTATTTTGAATCTCATGGTAAATTTTCTATAAGGGAAATTAATCAACAAAAAGCCAAAAGTCAAATGTAAATTGACAAAAGGGACATAGTCAGATGTCTAAAATCTATAAATATGGCCGATCAGCCGTAAGACATCTGTTGTTATTAATTTTATTTCTTTATTTTAGTAATTGAAATTAACTGAAGAATGAAAACTCCTTCCGAAGATATTTTCCTGCTGATAAGATCTCTTATACCCGCTGAAAAGCGCTATTTTAAAGTATATTCGGATCTTCATGCCTTTACCGGTGATAAGAAAAAGTACATTAAACTTTTTGATGCGATCGACAGCCTTCCGGAATACGATGAGAATGAACTTAGAAAAAAATTAAGCGGGGAGTCCTTTGCAACAAAGTTAAAAAAGCCAAAAAGATACCTTTCTGAGGCTATTTTAAAGAGCCTGGAAAGGTATCATTCCAATGATTCTGTGGATATCATTCTCGCTCAAAAGCTTCAACGGATCGAAATATTGTATCGAAAAAATCTTAATTCGATTGCTTTAAAGATCATTCATAGTGCATTGAAAATGGCTGTTGAGCATGAGTCAACATTATACGTATTAAAATTATTGTCATGGAAATCGGAAATACTAAAGCTCTCCGAAAAAATAAATGATATTAAGGTATATATTAATACAGGATTTTCAGAAGAGTTTGACCAGTTGAAGATGTATCTTGATCATCGTAGGTATTATGAATTGGTCTATCGACTTATCCCGCTCATAAAAACACAACAGGTTGTCAGAGATAGCGGCTCTGTGGAGGAAATAAAAAAAATACTCCGGCATCCGCTCGTAAATAAAGTGAATAAAAAGGCACTTCCATACACGTTGCTAAAGTATTATTATAATGTTATGTCGATCGGTACGAGGGAGATCGGTGATTGGAAGAGATCACATATGTTCAGGCTTGAGGTTGTTAAATACCTGGAACGCGACAGATCGAAATTGAACCTGAGAGCAACACCTTATATCCAAGCTATTCACAACCTTTTAATAAGCAGTAAACATTTGAATAGAGACAAGGAGTATGACCTTTATTTTAATAAGGCCCAGGCATTTATTAATGGTCTTCCTAAAAAATACAGAACGAAAATTATTTTGCACGAGTATTTTCGGCTGATCGTTTCGTACATGGAGAATCAGTTACGCCTGTTTAATTACGGTAAAGTGATTAATGTGACGATCGAAATGGAAAGGCTCACTAAAGATCCTTCGCTTGTGAGCATTGAGAACCATTTGTATTTCTATTATTATGCCTTTCATGCCTATTTCAATTTAGGTGAGTATCGTGAAGCATTAAAATATCTGAATAAGATAGTCGGTTTTTCAAACAATGAGATTCTTCAGGACTATGTTTTTATTTCATGGATATTAACTTTGATCGTTCATTATGAATTGGGAAACACAGAACTTTTAAAGGGTTTGTCAAAAACAACCCAGCGGTATTTGCTAAAGAAAAAGGGGAAAGTATACAAGTTTGAAATGCTTCTGATCGATCTGTTCGGCAAATTAATTCATGTGAGTAGTTCAAAAAGGGACCGCATTGAAATATTTAAGGAGGCCAGGCAAAAACTGGGAACTGTTTTTAAAAATACCAGTGAGGCGCAGGTTTTGGAATATTTTGATTTTCTCTCCTGGCTCGATAGCAAAATTGAAAACCGCTCCTTTGCGGAAGTGGTGAAGGAGAGAGCGGTAATAGTGAGTGGTTGATTGTTGTCAGTTGTAAGTATAGTTCCTTACAACTAACAACAATCAACCAACAACTAAACTCACGGCGCCGTGAGACTCAGATTAACCGAGCACCCATTCTTATCCTTCACATTAATCAAATAAGCGCCGGGGCAGAGCTGACTTTTGTACCTGTTGAGATACCCATCCGGCCATGAATAGGAGTAAGGGCTGGTTCCCCCGGAGCCGGTGATCATTACCCATTCCTTACACCCGCAACCTGCACAATTGGAAGTTCCCTTGGTAAATTGTCCTGACAATGGCGGTGGAGAGGTTATTGTTGTGGTTGAGGTTGAGGTACAACCTTTGTTATCTGTTAGGGTAACTGTATAAGTTCCCGTCGACAAGCCGGTAACCTGGAACCCGGCACCTAACCCGCCACTCCAGTTGTAAGTATAAGGTGAGCTGCCGCCACTTCCCGCTGCGGCTGCTGAGCCTGTCGAAGCACCGCTGCAGCTGATATTAGTTGGAGTGGCAGTTGCAGAAACCGCAGGGTTCACCGTTACAGTCACCGTAGCAGTAGCCGAATTTCCTCCCGAATCCGTCACCCTCACCGTATAGGTAGTAGTACC
>JACPDY010000141.1 GCA_016183775.1 Bacteroidota bacterium | reverse complement strand
TCTTTATCAGAAAATAGTAAATTTGTATTGCGATTCATGCCTCACTTTGTGCAAATTCTTTGCCATTGTGGGGCTTTTTTACATGCCACTTATCACCAAGACCTTGTGAATAGTGTTGTTTAGATTTTCGTGATCACCCTAGTTATACTTTCACACCTATAACAAGAATATCATCAATCTGTTCTTTGTCCGCTTTCCAATCAGTGAATGATTTTTCGAGTGTGGCCTTTTGTTTGCTTGCAGAAAGCGGACTGATGGAAACAAGCAATTCTTTAAGGCGCTTGGTCATAAATTTTTTCCCCTCCGGACCGCCAAACTGATCCGCATAACCGTCAGAGCAAAGGTAAATGCAATCGCCTTTTTCAAGTTCCATTTTATGGGTTGTAAATTTTCGAATGCCTTCCGACTGGTATCCGCCTATAGCATATTTATCTCCTTTAATTTCATTCAGTATGCCGTTTCTTACATGGTATATTGGCCGCATGGCGCCCGCAAATTCAAGTGTTTTTTTATCATTACTTATCCTGCACATGGCAATGTCCATTCCATCTCTTGAGGTAGAATCTATTTTGTGCTGTTTGAGCGAGGCCCTCACTATTTCGTGCAGGTTCTCAAGAACGTATCCCGGCCTGTTTATCACGGAAACAGAGATCATTTGTGACAAAATGTTATGTGCCATGACCGACATGAACGCGCCCGGAACTCCATGCCCGGTACAATCAATAGCAGCAATAACATGGCTGTTATTCCAGTCGGCATACCAGTAAAAGTCTCCGCTTACCACATCTTTTGGCTTGTAAACAACAAAAGCCCCGGGAAGGCCTTCGATGATCGTATCCATATCCGGCAATAAAGCTTCCTGGATCTGTTTGGCGTAATTAATACTTTTTTGAATTTCTACACTTTGATCTTCTATTTTCAGGCTTTTCAACTTATTGTCATGAATGTCAACATCGATCACAACAATTTTATCAACGTTTCCTTTGTCATTTTTAATAGGCGTAAGTGTTGTTGCTATCCACAATTTATTCCCGGCCTTGGTGGTGTTGAGTGATTCATAATAAACGGGTGTTTTTTTCTCTATTGCTTCCCTGATCATATCATCAATAGTTGGATTGTGACTGAAATCCTGTAACCTGGTCCCGAATACTGACTTGATTTCATCGAAAGTATACCCGAACAAACGGTATATACCGTGGTTCATGTATAGAAATGTGCCGTCCCCATCGCATATCATCACGCCATTATGTGTTTCGCGGGCTACAAGGCTTAACACATCCAGTTCGGCATTTATGGCAGTAAGCAATTCATTGCCTTTTTTCTTGATACGGTAGCGGTTGTAGGTCAGGAAGGCGATGAGTAAAACAAGAAGTACGCCGGCAATAAGCGAATTACGGACAATAGCCTGTTTGCTCAATTCGGATCGTTGAAGGGCTATTTCCTTTTCTTTTTTTTCGGTTTCGTATTTGGTTTGCATCTCAGCGACATTTTTGCTGGATTGTTCGTTATATATTGTGTCTTTTACATTGGCGAAAAGTTTGTGATTTTCAAAGGCTAATTTATAATCACCCTTTTTTGAATATACGTCAGCCAGCTCTTCGTAACATGATTTAAGAAAATCTTTCCGGCCTGTTTCTTTGGCAAACACCAGTCCTTTATTCAGGTATAATAAGGCCGTTTCATGATCGTTTTTCTTCGCGTACAAATTTCCCAGGTTAAAATACCCCTGGGCGAGCCCGCTTTTATTATCGTTCTCCTCCGAAAGTTTTATAGCCCTTGAATAATATTCGATCCCCTTGTCATAATTATTTATTTGTAAGTAAACATTTCCAATATTTGATAAGCTGTTCTCAATCCCGCTTTTGTCTTTTAACTCTTCTTTTAGCATCAGCGCTCGCTGGTAATAATTGAGGGCCTTATCATATTCTTTTTTTTCTTCATAAA
Organism: Bacteroidota bacterium; assembly: GCA_016183775.1. Lineage (NCBI taxonomy): Bacteria > Pseudomonadati > Bacteroidota > Bacteroidota bacterium. The sequence continues at coordinate 12,973 of JACPDY010000141.1, read as the reverse complement.
CAGTTCCTATATTATTCAGGCAATTGGCGATCTCGGACTTTTCATTAATGGCCTCATTTGCGCTTAAGGCATCGCCATAAAATCTCAGGGCTTTATCGTATTCTTTCTGCGCATTGAACACATTCCCGATTCCCATATAGCAAAGGGCAATACCTTCTTTGTTGTTGATGGATTCGGAAATTTTCAAAGCGTCGAGATAGTTTTCAAGTGCTTTATCATATTTGGATTGGTAATAAAATAAACCTGCAACGGAATTAAGTGCGGCAATTTCAGATGGCTTATTTTCTGACTCCCGTGCGATCTGCAGGGCGGAGTTGTAAAAAACATGTGCAGTGTCGTAATTTTCTTTTACAAAATAAATATAGGCGATATTGGAATAGATGTCATAAACATTATTCTTAAAGGAGTTTGATTGTGCCAGCAAAAGTGCCCGTTTGTAGAAGTCAAGTGCTTTATTTTCTTCCCCACGGCTGTAATACACGCTGGCCAATGCATTCAGGGCATTCGTTTCTCCGTATGAATACTTTAATTCTTTGGAAAGTGACAAGGCATTTTCTCCCCTGATGAGAGCTGTTTCAGGGGTATTCTCTGTGTAAGCTTCGCAAAGACGGATAAGCAGTTTTACTTTAGATGTGTCGTTGGCAGTGAAAAGAGCTTGTTCAAGGCTATCTGTTTTGGAGGTTTGAGATAAAGAAATAAAAGATGAAAGAAGGATAACAAATAAACTACATATATGTCTTTTCAATTTTGCCATAAAAAAGCCCCGTAGCTGGGCTACAGGGCTAAAGATAGGATAATTTACTTCAATTTTGAATTCGAAGGAGTTATTGAAATTCGCACTGAAACATTAATTCAGTTTTATAACGAACTTACTATAAAGGTCAGCTCCAATGGCGGTTTTCAGGTAATACATGCCTGGCGAAAGATCGCCGGTAATAATGCCATTGTAGGTTCCCTTTTTTAAATAATTACTTTCAATTGTTTGCACTTTTTCGCCCAAATAATTATAAAGTTCAATCTGTACAAACTCGTTTTTTGTCAACTCAAACCGGATATTGAAATTGTTGGTAAAAGGGTTGGGGTACACATTTATTTTTGAATTGTCGGGTTGAAGATGTTTTGAAATTCCAATTGTAGAAGCATCAATATATATTTTGGCCGAGTCCGCTGTATAGTTCAGATCATTGAACAGTGTATCGGTTGAGGTAATTGAAACAGTGTATATTGAGTCCATCGGCAGGCCCGGAATATCAACAAACACCTGGTAATCGCCTGATGATATATTTTCGAATGAATAATCGCCGTTGACATCAGTTGTTGTATGCGCAACAATTGAGCTATGAGACTTAGGTTTTTTGCCAATGCTGACATCCACGCCTCGTATTGGATCGCCGGGAGTTACGAGTTTGGCGTATTTGTTACCCTTTACTAATTTGCCGGCTATTTTTCCTTTTCCGGTGTTTGTTGGTAGTTCTTTCAATTGAATATTTTGGATTGTAGCGCCCGAAACAGTAATCACTTTTGCCGAATCCCATAAAGCAGCAGAATCTGCATAAGTTGGCATGCTTGCTGCGTAATTGGCTTTGCAATTGGCGTAAATTATATATCCGCCGCCGGAGAATACATTACTAAAGGTATAATTCCCAAAAGTATCTATTGAAACAGAGTCGGCTAAAACCATGTGCATGCCGCTTGTATTGCGATACAACTTAACATAGCCAGAATTTACATAACCGGATTTGTCTGAAACAACCCCGCTTACAGTGTTATTAATTGAAGATTTTAATACACTACTTCCAATAGTCCCAGCGAAAATATTTGTGCCGTTCGCAGTTAAGGAACGAATGTCTGTATTCGTTAGTCCCGCATTAACTGGACTCCATGAAGTGCCGCTATTGGTAGACAGAAATATGCCATTTCCATAACTTCCGGCGAAAATATTGCTGCCACTTACCACAAGGGATAAGATATTTTTATTTGTTAATCCAATATTAACAGGAGTCCATGAAGTGCCATTATTGGTAGAAAGTAATATGCCAGACCCGAAAGTTCCTGCAAAAATATTTGTGCCACTTACCGCCAAGGCACTAACCTGTATGCTCCAGGAATTGACAGCAGTCCATGAAGTTCCGTTATTGGAAGAAAGATATATTCCGCAGCAATTTGTTCCTGCGAAAATATCACTGCCGCTGGTCGCAAGGGATATAATATTCTTATTTATTAACCCTGAAATAACAGCAGTCCATGATGCTCCATTATCGGTTGAAAGGTATATCCCATTTGAAGTTCCTGCGAAAATATTTCCGCTACTTACCGCAAGAGATTGAATAAATGTATTTATTAATCCTGTATTAACAGCGGTCCATGATGTCCCATTATTCGAGGAAAAAAATACTCCTCCACCGAAAGTCCCTGCAAAAATATTTGTACCGCTTGTTACCAGGGAGCGAATATTTGTATTTGTTAGCCCTGTGTTAACTGGATTCCATGTGTTTCCCATATTGCTAGAAAGGAACACTCCTTTGCTGGAAGTCCCTGCGAAAATATTTGTACCATTTGATGCAAGGGCACGCACTTCAATATTTGTTATACCTGAATTAATAACGGTCCATGAAGTGCCGTTATTGGTGGAAAGGAACATGCCATCACCCTCTGCACCTGCAAAAACATTTGTTCCGCTTATAGCGATAGATCTGACATATGAATTTGTTAACCCGGAATTGACAGCCGTCCATGAGGTGCCATTATTGACAGAAAGAAATATCCCCATGCCACTGGTGCCGGCAAATATATTGCTGCCACTCACTGCAAAGGAATATATGCTTGTAGCAGGCAAGCCGGAATTCACAGTTGTCCAGGTAGTCCCGTTATTGGAAGAAAGAAATACCCCGCCGCTATAGGTTCCTGCAAAAATATTTGTGCCACTTGATACAAGGGAATTAACATCCAGGTCTGATAGACCTGAATTAACCGGAGTCCATGAAGTGCCATTATTGGTAGAAAGAAATACTCCATAGCCCGTAGTTCCTGCAAAAATATTGGTTCCATTTACTGCTAAAGATCTGATAAAAAGACCCGTTAGTCCTGAATTAACAGCTGTCCATGAAGTTCCATTGTTTGTGGAAAGAAAGACACCACCATTTGTCGCTGCGAAAATATTAGTGCCACTGACTGCAAGGGAATAAACGGAAAGATTTGTTAATCCTGAATTTATGGCGGACCATGTAACTCCATTATTGGTAGAAAGAAATATTCCGCCACCATATGTTCCTGCAAAAATATTTGTTCCGTTGACCAGAAATGAGTATACAATTAGATTTGTCAGTCCGGAATTAACAGCAGACCATGAGTTTCCGTTATTTGTGGAAAGGAATATGCCACTGCCATTGGTTCCGGCGAAAATATTGCTGCCGTTTACTGCCAATGCACGTATATCACCACCTGCCGGACCGGGTGTTTGCTGCCATTGCGCGGAAGTAGAAATTAAGAATGAAAAATTAAGAATAAGGAAGAATAGGTAGCGTTTTTTCATGTTGTTGTTAAATGAAGATGTGTTTAATAAAGATATTAATTCAGGTTAATAATAGTTTTATTGCAGCTGTGATCTCCAATTACCGCTTTCAACAAATAAATACCTGGCGCAAGGTTACAGGCAATTGTGTTATTGTATGTTCCCTTTTGTAAATAATTACTTTCAATCGTTTGCATTTTTTCGCCCAATGAATTATAAAGTTCAATCTGTACAAATTCGTTTTTTGTCAACTCAAACCGGATATTGAAATTGTTGGTAAAAGGGTTGGGGTACACATTGATCTTTGAATTATCAGGTTGAAGATGTTTTGAAATTCCAATTGTAGAAGCATCAATATATATTTTGGCGGAATCTGCTGTATAGTTTAAATTATTGAATACTGTATCGGTTGAGGTAATTGAAACAGTGTATATTGAGTCCATCGGCAGACCCGGAATATCAACAAACACCTGGTAGTCGTCTGTTGGTATATTTTCGAATGAATAATCGCCGTTGACATCAGTAGTTGTATGCGCAACAATTGAGCTATGAGACTTGGGTTTTTTGCCAATGCTGACATCTACGCCTCGTATTGGATCGCCGGGAGTTACGAGTTTGGCGTATTTGTTACCCTTAACTAATTTGCCTGCTATTTTACCTTTTCCTGTAGTTGTTGGCAATACCTTCAGCTGAATATTTTGGATTGTAGTGCCTGAAACAGTAACCACTTTTGCTGAATCCCATAAAACAGCAGAATCTGCATAAGTTGGCATAGTTGCAGGGTAATTAGCTTTGCAATTGGCGTAAATTGTATAGGGTCCTCCTGAAAATACATTGTTAAATGTATAATTTCCTGAAACATCTATTGAAACCGAATCGGCTAAAACCATGTGAATTTTAGTGTCGTTCCGGTAAAGTTTTACGTATCCTGAATTTACAGATGCGGCGTTTGTTGAAACGTTTCCTTTAATGATATTATTAATACTTGATGAGTATACATCGGATGAAAACAGTCCTGCATAAAATAAATTTCCGCTATTTGCCAGAGCATATATAGTTTTACTTGGCAGCCCGCTGTTTACAGGACTCCAATTAATCCCGTTATTATTAGAATAATAAACACCACCCAGCTGCGTCCCAACAAGCAAATCGTTACCATTAACTGCCAGTGTGCTCATCAATTTATTACTTAATCCGAGATTGGACATTAATGTACAGGTAACCCCTCCGTTATTGGAATAGAACAAGCCTGATTGAGTCCCTATGTAAAACTTACTGCCATTTATTGCAAGGCAGGTAATTGACTTACCTAACGCTGCACTTAGGGGAGTCCAGCTTGTTCCATTGTTGGCCGACTGAAATAATCTATCTCCGGCAGCAGAATACAAAATTCCGCTACGTGCAATCAGAGATGTGTTCCATAGGCCGGTTCCGGATAATCCGGTGTTTTTTGGAGTCCAGGTGGCGCCATAATCACTTGACATATATATACCATCCATAAAGGTACCTGCAAAAATATTGTTGCCATTTACCGCAAGTGCCCTTATGTTTTTACTGCCTATTCCTGAAGTATCTATTGTCCAGGTAAGTCCATTATCGGTTGAACGAAACATTCCTTTGTCATACGTTCCCGCAAACAAATAACCTCCTAAGGCTTCTATGCAATTTACCTGAATGCCGGTTAAACCGGTAGATGTTGATGACCAGGTAGTTCCACTGTCTGTAGAAAGAAATATCCCGTTTTTATAAGATGCTGCATATAAACTGTCGTTTTGGATTTTTAGCGCACCGATCAGGCCGCCTCCGTGTGCTGTTGTTTGAAACCATTGGGCTTCGGCAGAAATTAAAAATGATAAATTAAGAATAAGAAGCAGATGCGCTTTATTGCTAAATCCAATAAAAGGGATTTTGTTTTTTGATCGATCCATTTTTAATTTCATAAATTTAATTTTTGGAAAATCAGAAATATTTGTATTGTGTTAAGTAGTTTTGTCATACCATTCCATCTAAAATAGGAAATAAACACAGTGTTTCCTATAGTTTTGAGCGATGTGTCAATAATTAGAAGGGGTTTCTATAAGGGGAATTTATCCCGGGCCAATGCCGGCTTTTTAAACAACTTATTTGTATCCGCTATAAATCCAAGTATTTCCTTATTGCCGGTCGCTTTGTGTGATGAAGTAACAAAGTATGTAGGTAACTCTTCCCAGCTTTTTAACATTTCAGTTTTATAAGCTTCCAGATTTTTATCAAGTTGGGTTTTTCCGAGTTTATCGGTCTTGGTGAACACCATTGTAAAAGGAACTTCTTTTTCGGCCAGCCATTCCATAAATTTTTTGTCCCTGGCCTGTATCGCTAAACGCGAGTCGATCAGCACAAATACGCATAATAAGCTTGTACGCTGCAAAATATATTGCTTCACAAATACATCAAATTCCGCCTTTTTTGTTTTAGCAATGGTCGCGTAACCGTATCCGGGTAAATCAACCAGGTACCATTCATCATTAATAAGAAAATGATTGATGAGCTGCGTTTTTCCCGGCTTGGAAGATGTATGAGCCAGCTCTTTTTTTTCAGTCAGCATGTTAATGAGCGACGACTTGCCGACATTTGAACGGCCAATAAAGGCATATTCAGGCAGGGTAGGAGTAGGACACATTTTTACATCAACACTGCTGATGATAAACTTCGATGATTTTATTTTCATAATGGATTTTCAATCTGTAAAGATAACATACTCAACCTTCTTTCTCCTTCTATCTTCCGTCTTCCACCTTCCACCTTCCACCTTCCGTCTTCCGTCTTCCGTCTTCCAACTCCTTCCCTCGCCCCTCGTCCCCTTCACTTGTCCCTCACTTCACATACGACTTCACATGCCTTTCTTTTTTTGTCTCGTAAATATCGGCAATAGTTACGAGTATTCCTGTTTCCTCAACTCCGCCAAAGTGGGTATTAATAGCAGTGCCAAAAGTTTTCATGGTAGCCGAGAGGTTCATATAGGAATTAATGAGTGGAGGGATGTTTTCGCCAAGCGCCCGTACGTTTTTGTTAAGCACATGATGGCCGTCTTTATAACTAAGGCCTTGTATAGATTTTAAAAATTCAGTCATGTCATTTTTAATGGATACAGCGTTAAGCGGCCAAACCAGCTTTTCATCATCCGGGAAATAATATTTCATAAACGAAAGGATCATGTCGCGCGCAGGCACATTAAAATCGGTGTACATGGTAACTTTTCCGTATAGGTATTTAACATCAGCGTTGTCAACCACCATTGCACCCAGGCCATCCCAAAGGTTATCCAGGGAAAACAAGCCTTTACGATTTTCGCTGCTGGGCTGAAATTTAGGTTGAACAAATGAACGCCCGAGTTCGATCGTATAGGGCAGGTAATTCTTTTTAAACTTTTCTGAGAACCCGAACAATTCGGTAGTGGCAAGGTTTATGTTGCCATTCGCGTCAACAGCCTCCTTGCAATGAATGTAGCGGTAACCGCCTACAATTTCTTTTTCTTCCGGGTTCCATACTATAAGTTGTTTGTAGGGGGTTGAAGAAATATCAAACTCATCGATATCGATCTCTTTTCCTGTCCCTCCTCCTGAGGCACGAAAAGTTATTTCGCGTAACCGTCCGATCTCGCGCATTACATTCGGCGAATCGGTATGCGTTATGATATAAATTTCGTTGTTCCCGTTGTTTGTATCACGTACAAACCTCTCCTTTGTAAGTTCGGCAAGTAAAATTTCTTTACTTATCGGAGCAATTATTTCCTTCATACAACAGTTTTGGCCTTTTATACGGATATTACAGGCAAATGTTTCTTTTATTTCTAATTGAGTTTATATCGAATAAGGGTTTTGGTGGGCTTTAGTGTTTTGGTGTTTTAGTGGCAATTGGATTTTAGCCACCAAAGCACGAAAGCACCAAATTTTCGCCAAATGTTTTTCTGAAAATTCCATATAATAATCTTATTCGGTATAATCTCTAATCTCAAAAATAATTTTATCGCCACAAAAACACTAAATCACCAAATCCCACCAAATTATTTCGCCAACGAATCAATAATTTTTCCAATACGAATCTTTATTTCAGCTCCACTGTAAATTTATTTAAATCCTTTTTGTGGGATTTAGTGCTTTGGAGTTTTGGTAGCATTTCACCTAGCTCACATAATGCTGATCGGGTTTCAATAAATCTAAACTACAGCTTAAGTTTGTAAACACGATCCTTTACCCAACGTGCCCAATGCCTGTCCGAATGTTCTTTAGTGAACAGGGTATATGGGATGGCTTCTCCAAATATAATGTTTATTGATTTGTTTTTTTGTTTATACATTTCATTTACCAGGTAAAACATCTCAATATTAGCTTTAATGCCAAGGCGTTTCCTCCAAAGTGCAAGGTTGTAAAAGAAATTTGAATTACAGGCATCAATAAAAACAGGAATGATATTGCGTTGATGTTTCACGGCTTGTGTTATAAAGCTTTTGTGCCAGTCCAGGTCCTTTATTACTCCGTTTTGTTTACGTGATACCAGGCCCGCCGGGAAGATGAGTGTACAGTTGTCAGATCCATAGGTTTGTGTGATACGTTGTGTGTTCTCAAGGGCGTTCCTCCCGTGCTTATTGACCGGGACGAACAGGGGGCCGAGATTTTCAAGGTTCATCAATACGTCATTCACCAGAAACTTCATGTCGGAACGCACTTTGCTTAATTCATCCATCAGCGGCAGCGCATCCAGTCCGCCCAGCGGGTGATTGGACGCGATGACAATGCCTCCTGTTTTGGGTATGTTTTGCCGGCCCGTACTCGATACTTTAACTCCGAACTCATTTATAACGGCCTTTACGAAATCCAGTCCGTATTCATGGTGATGAAGCCGTAAAAATTCATTTACATCATTTTGGTGAATGATCTTTTTGATATAGCGCAATACAAAGCCGGGTAATACTTTCAGGAGTTTTGGATTTTTACTCCTGATAATATTCTCCAGGTCGATCTGCGGTATTTTTTTCTCCTCACTCATGGTGCAACGTTAAGCTTTTTTTTTGTTTTACCGGTTTTTAGTCAATTTAAGGATATTTCATCCGCCTAATTGACTTAGAACCGTATATACCGAACATTGACATCCTTGTTCGCTCGGTATAAGAACTGCAGTCTTTTCCACAATTCTCCCACCGCGCTTTGTGACACAAAAATAACCGGCACATCGAAAATAAAAAAATTGCTGAATACTAAATCAGTCGTGCGATTTAAGTAAAAATTATTTTCCAAAACAACGATCTTTTTCGATCACATTTCCGGCATTGGTGAAAAAGTTTTCAACAAAAGTGGGATAAAGTGGTAAAATGTGGGATTTTTTTGTGTAGTTTTACACGCAAGAAAAAAAGCCATGATCAGCCTGTTTGGTGTTTATGAATGCAGCGCAGACGCAAAGGGACGCGTAATGCTTCCCGCCGCGTTCAAGAAGCAGCTTGCGGAAGTGCTGAGTCAGGGCTTCGTTATCAAGCGCAGCATTTTCAGTAAATCGCTGGAGCTGTATCCCATCGGTACCTGGAACGAAATGGTGAAAGATGTAAACAAGCTGAATCGCTTTGTGAAGAAGAATGTAGAGTTTATCCGCATGTTCAACTACGGTGTGAAATCACTGGAGCTCGATGACAACTCACGTATGCTGATACCAAAAGATCTGGTGCAGTTTTCCGGAATTAAAAAAGATGTGGTATTGGCCGCGGCGACGGATCGTATTGAGTTGTGGGATAAGCGCGCTTATGAGAAATTCATTAAAGAGAACAGCGCCGACTTTGATAAGCTAGCCGAGGATGTGATGGGTGGAACAGGCTCAACCGATCCGAATGACAAAAAATAATTTTCATACCCCCGTTCTTTTACAAGACTGTATTGAAGGATTGAACATTAACCCCGAAGGAATTTACGCCGATGTGACGTTTGGAGGAGGAGGTCATGCAAGAGAGATCCTGACGCACCTCACAACAGGTAAGCTGATCGCGTTTGACCAGGACGAGGAGGCGATCAGGAACAAACCGGAAGATGAGCGGTTGATACTGGTGAAGCAGAATTTCAGGTTTCTGAAAAATTATCTCCGCCTGTACAATGCGCTTCCTGTTGATGGTATCCTCGCCGATTTAGGTGTTTCATCGCACCAGTTTGATGAAGCGGCCCGGGGCTTTTCAACCCGCTTCGACGCTAAGCTCGACATGCGGATGGATCAGCACCTGCGGTTAACTGCCAGGGAAGTTATAAATACCTACGAGGAGGATCAGCTCCGCAGAATTTTTTCAGAGTACGGGGAATTGGAGAATGCAGGCAGATTGGCCCGCACCATTTGTACAAAGCGTAAATCAAAAGCCATTGAAACAGTGAATGACCTGAAAGAAATAGCGAATGAGTTTGTAAGGCGAGGCAAAGAGAATCAATACCACGCGCAGCTTTTTCAGGCCCTGAGGATAGAAGTGAACAAAGAGCTGGATGCGCTGAAAGAACTGCTGAGCCAAAGTGTTGAAGTGTTGAAGCCGGGCGGACGATTGGTAGTGATAGCCTACCACTCACTGGAAGACAGGTTGGTGAAAAATTTTATGAGGAGCGGAAAATTTGAAGGCGACGCGGAAAAAGATTTTTACGGAAACTCTTTATCTCCCTTTAAACTGATAACAAGAAAACCAATAATACCGGACGAAGTGGAAATGGAAGAAAATACCAGGGCACGAAGCGCAAAATTGAGAATAGCAGAAAAAGTGGAAGTAAAGGAAAAAATATAAAGTAATAACAAAATCAAAAAGTCCCTCTCCTTTTGGAGAGCGATTTAGGTGAGGCATGGAAGCAAAAAAGGTAGTCAAATCATTTCAAAGTGTCGTTAGCGGAAATTTTCTCTCGCGCGAGGAGACGATGCGCTTTTTGCCCTTTCTCCTGTTTTTATCGCTGCTGGCTGTCATTTACATAGCGAACGGTTATTATGCTGAAGCGAAAATGCGTAAGCAAAACAAATTAACGGATGAATTGAAAGAGCTGCGTTCTGAGTATATCATCACAAAATCAGACCTGATGTTTATCAGCAAGCAATCGGAAGTGGCAAAGGCGGCTCTTGCGATGGGATTAAAAGAATCGGTTGTTCCGCCAAAAAAAATAACAGTACAAACAAATAAACCACCAACACATTCAGAATAGACTTGGACATTAAAAAAGACATAATGTGGCGTGTAATACTAGTATATGTATGCATATGCCTCTTCGGTGTCTCCATAATTACCAAGGTTGCTCTCATTCAGTTCAAAGAGGGGGATGTATGGCGGGCAAAAGCCAAAACCCTTACTACCCAGGAGTTTGTTGTAAATGCTTCCCGAGGAAATATATATGATGTGAACCAGAATTTGCTGGCCACGTCATTGCCTTACTATGAGATCGGTATTGATGTAAATACCGAATTCCTCCGGAATTTACCTGCAGCCGAATTTAATAAACACTCGGATTCACTTGCGCTTGAACTATCCGGCCTGCTGAAGCAGAGATCAAGAAGAGAATATTACCGGGATCTGAAAACGGCGCGGACCTCTGGCGATCGTTATGTGCAGCTGGCAAAGGAAGTTTCTTATAAACAACTTCAGCTGATCAAAAAATTCCCATTGTTCCGTTTGGGAAAGAACAAGGGAGGCTTTGTGGTGCTTCAGACAAGCAGAAGGGAACGTCCGTTCCAGATTCTTGCCTCGCGCACTATTGGTTATGAACGCGAAGATGTAAAGCCGATTGGTTTGGAAGGCGCTTTCAATCAATTTCTGAAAGGTACAAGCGGTAAGCGCCTGATGCAAAAAATAGCGGGCGGCGTTTGGATGCCATTGAATGATGAGAATGAGGTAGAGCCTGAAGACGGCAGCGATGTGATCTCAACGATTGATATTAACATACAGGATGTGGCAGAACATTCCTTGTTGAAGCAGTTGGCAAAGAACAATGCGGATCATGGTTGCGCCATTTTGATGGAAGTGAAAACAGGTGCCATTAAAGCTATCGCCAACCTTGCACGAAGAGATTCGGGTGAATACGTTGAGAATTACAATTACGCCATTGGTTCAGCCACCGATCCCGGCTCAACATTTAAACTGGCTTCATTGATGGCCGCTATGGAAGACGGATACATTGATTTGGATGATACGGTAGATGTCGGCAACGGTACCTGTAAATTTTTTGACGTGCCAGTAAGGGACTCTCACCGTCCCGAAAAATCGAAAATGACAGTGGAAGAAGTGTTTGAACAATCATCGAATGTTGGTGTGGCGAAAATTATTTACCGCTATTATGCAAAGGATCCTCAGAAGTTTGTTGACCGTCTTTGCAAATTCAATCTTAATTCTCCATTGGGTTTAGCTATACCGGGAGAAGCCAGGCCACGTGTTAAAACAACAAAAGACAAAGATTGGTCGGGTGTCACATTGCCTCAAATGGCCTATGGGTATGAGTTATTGTTTACCCCCATGCAAATACTTTCATTCTATAATGCTGTGGCGAACAATGGTGTTATGGTTCGTCCGCAGTTTGTGGAAGAGATTAGAAAAAAGGGCAAGCTCATAAAACAATTTGAATCGGAAACAATTGGTGTTCCACCTATCTGTTCAAAGAAAACAATTGAGATGGCCAGGAAAATGATGGAAGGCGTTGTGCTGAATGGTACAGGCAAGACACTAAAGAATTCAACTTTCCAGATCGCGGGTAAAACGGGTACTGCTCAGATTCTGGTTAATGGTTCATACAAGGATCGGGATAAGAAAGCGACATACCAGGCTTCATTCGTAGGATATTTTCCAGCCGACAATCCTAAGTATTCCTGCATAGTTGTTGTCAGCGCTCCTTCAACCGGGGAATACTACGGTGCACAGGTGGCTGGTCCTGTGTTTAAAGATATCGCCGATAAAGTATACTCCACAAGCCTTGAAATACACAAAGAGATCAATGCCGTACAGCCGGAGTTTGCCCTGAAAGCGCCTGCCTCAAAAGCGGGATCGTTAAAGGATATACAAAAGGTTCTTACAGATCTGAATGTAAAGACCGACGCGGGACCTGTTGATGCCCGCTGGGCCAGCATACAGATGAACGATTCAACAGCATTGACCCTTTCATTATCAAAAGTAGAGCTTGATCTCAAAAAGAATATTGTTCCCAACATGATAGGTATGGTGGCACAGGATGCTTTGTTCATTCTCGAGAACAATGGCTTCCATGTAAAACTCAGGGGCAGCGGTGTTATCACGAAACAATCATTGGAAGCAGGAACGCGATTTACAAAAGGAACAACAATAGAACTCGAATTAACATAAAATAATAAAATCCTTTCCCTCGGAGAGGGTTTGGCTGAGGCTTTTATGAAATTATTAAAAGACATACTCTATAAAGCAGGACTGCTTGAAGTGATCGGGTCGACCAATCTGGCCATCACTTCAGTTTGTTTTGATTC
>JACPDY010000140.1 GCA_016183775.1 Bacteroidota bacterium | reverse complement strand
TGCTATACTATACGCTTGTGGGCTGGTAAATGGAGCATTAAATACTTGACTATTTCCATGACAGTCAGTTACTGTTAAAGTGCCTGTGGCTGGTGCATTGGTAAATGTAATATCACCATTAACAGTATAAGTGTTTGTGGCAGGAATACAAAACCCAGGAGTTACGGTTAAGGCTGAGATTGAACAATTAACGCATGGTGAAACTGTAATAGTAACAGGGTCTGAATCAATAACACAATTATTAATATCGGTGGCTTCTAAAGTGTACGTTTGTGTTGCTACCGGACAAACCGTTGGAGTTAAGGTTGTCGAATTGGTCATATCGGTAGTTGGTGTCCATGTAAAAGCAGCAGGGTAACTAATTTCAGGGTCATCAAATGAAATAGACCAACCACTAATAGATCCAAGAGGAAGACAAGTCTCATTATTCACTCCTCTAATTTCCATTTTCCACACACCATTTGCATTACATCCATTTAAAGCCGCCCAAGAATTAGCAGGAGCAAATGTTCCTGAATATGGAGAAGAAGATGATGTATAAGTAGGTGCTCCTAATTCAAAACACATATTAGTTGTGGTACTTCCTGACATAGATCCGACTGTGGCAAGTATTATTTCTGTTCCAGAAGGGCAAATTAAAACAAATTCAATATCAGCTAAACTAGTAGCTGAACAACCAAAACCAGGTGTAATATTAAAATTTGACATACAAACACTAGTAATAGAACTATTGGTCACAATTGTTCCATTTAATCCTTGAACATTAATATTCATTGATGCATCAATACTACCTGGTTCTGGAGGGCATTGACCTCCAAAAGAAACAGAACTTCCATCCCAACAATTACAGCCTCCAAAACTTGTACATGGAGTTCCAATTGGAGATGCAGGGCTCCCTGTAATCACATTAACTTCATTATTTTCAAAAGTTGGAGTGGAAGCAGGACTAGTTATTACTTTTGCTTCCCCAACTAATTGAACACATTCTCCGGTACAAATAGTGCTATCAGTATTTGCTATAACAATAAGGTTCGGATCAACTACAGTTACAGTAATGTTTTGAGTACAAGTATTTACCCCATTAGTTATTTGAGCAGTAAAAGTACTATCGTTTCTTAAACAAACTTGGGTAGGATCATCCCCACCACTAGAGCCCATAGGATAAGAATATCCATCGTGAAGCCAAGTGATTGTTGAATTTGGATCATTTAAAGTAATAATTACATTATCAATACCCCAATGGTCATATTCTGCACCACTTACAGCATCTTGATGCCATTGTATCATAGTATTTGCAGTCATAGCACCTACAGGAATCGCAGCACAATACTGATTCCAACCTGTTAAACTTGGGTCATTACCACCGTTCGGATCCCAATATTGAATAGTTATCCAAGTAGCTCCTCCATTGTTCGAATATTGTAAATAAACACCTTCATCCGGTTCGTCTGGACCTTCACAAGGGGATGCTTGAGCTTGAATTGCATACCTCATTTCAAAACAAATGGTACCTCCTAAAGTTAAATCGAAACCTACGGTAGTCATATTTCGGGGATTCACTGAAGCATCTCCCATCCACATGAAATCTGTACCATCCGGTGATGGCACCCCACACGTATTATTGGCTATAGTGGTGGTTTGTGTAAATTGCCACCCTACCGGGGAACCACTGTTAAAATCTTCTTGAAAAGCAACATTACCATTCATGCTACCAAATGCACTTAAGGTAACACATTCTCCACAAACAACAGGATTTGGAGTTGCAAATAAATTTAAGGTGCATTGCCCTTTTATATTGTAATTGCTTAACAGAAATACTGCTAAAATGAAGTAGTTAGTTAGCTTTTTCAATGGTAATGTTTTTAAGTTCGTACTTAGTTAACTGCCTAACATTTTCCAAATTCAACATCTTAACAAAAATGCTTAATGATTTGTCGCCAGCTATACAATCTCCGACAACAGTTGAATTTTCTAAAATAGGCAAACTAACAGTGTATTCGTCTGAATTGGAATTGCATGTCTGGCAATTATTGTCATACCATAGTTCTTTGTTAAAGGAAATATTTACAGGATATGAGTTTGTATTAATTAGTTCTATAACCAAAATTTGTTTTTCTATTCCTTTAGCTTTATCAATACAATCAACTTTTTTTAGGTTTATTTCAATTCCTTCTGAAAAATAAATTTGAGTTTTTTCATTTTCGGAACGAGAATAACAACTCAAAGTTGTTAATAATGCAATAAATAAATATAACTGCTTCATTGTTTTGTGGTATTTAATTCTTAATCTGCAATAAATATAATTAAATCAATCCAGCATTTTATTAAAATGTTATGAAAGAGCGGATATGTAAAGGATTTTATGAAATTTGTTAAATTTTAATCTTAGAAAAATTAAAAAGAATGTGCTTTCATAAAAAAGGAGCTATTACCAGCTCCTTTTTTATGAAAAATTAGTTCTATTTCAATAAGTTGATGTGTCCTCGATATTCCCTTTGTGCACCATCAATACCTTTTAATTTTATTAACCATACATAAGTATCAGTTTGAGCAAGTTTGCTTCCGTCGTTAACTGTTCCATCCCATCCATCTTCTAAATCATGTCCTTCCCAGATTTTTTCGCCCCATCTGTCAAAAATATAAAAATTATATTCTTTTTCAGACACACCGATTAAAGAACCTGGCCTGAAAATATCATTCACTCCATCACCATCAGGTGTAAAGGTATTCGGTATAGCAAAGAAGAAATCCGGTTTTATTTGTACCATTTTAATAATAGAATCTTTACATTGACCATTGGTAACAAGTAATTGAACAGGGTAATATCCGGTATCCTGATAGGTATGTGTAGGGTTTTGCATGGTGTCATTTGTTAAATCACCAAAATCCCAATACCAACCAATTACATCAGTTGACGATAAATCGGTAAAATTAATTACAGGATTAAGAATAGTTTCCACTTGTGGATCAGCAATAAAATTGGCTATTGGCAGGTTGTACACAATCACATGTTTAGGGCTATAAAAAGCAGATTTACAACCAAGCAAATTAGTAACTGATAATGCAACATCGTACGTTCCTGGAGTACTATAGGCATAATACCCTGTATCCAATAATGTTGTTTGATCAACATTTCCATCCCCATCAAAATCCCAACTATAAGTTAACCCAATATCAGTACTTACTGGTTTAAACTCTGCATAAAGGATAGGACAATCAGGAGCAATAGGATTAAAAGCAACCAATGATGTATCATTTACTGTTACCGTAACATAAGTTGTATCATTTCTTGAACAACCATCGGACACATAAACCATGTAATCAGTAGTCGCTACAGGCTCAACATTTGCGGGATTAGTTGGGTTAACAACTCCAACTGGAGTGGTATAGATACCTGTATTATCAACAAACCAATTATATGTATAACCGTTAGCAGTATTACCTCCAGTTGTAGATGCTGTTAATGAAATACCTTGTCCTTGACAAATTATTTGGTCATCTGCAGTAATATCTAATGAATCGCCCACTACCACTGATTCATCGTAAAATTTAGGACAACTGTTAGCATCAAGTACAACTATGTTGTATGTGGTGTTAGTTGTTACTGTATCGTACAACGATCCCGATGAAGTAATGTTAAATGGAGCTCCCCATGAAATATTGTAAGGACTGGCCGGAGGGGCAAATGGAGTTCCTCCACCTCCAACTCCAAACAATTGTATGATTTGTCCGTAACAAGCCGTAGCCGGCATATCAATCTCTGCAGTTACTGGAAATGGTTGTGTAATGGTAATGCCACCTTGATTGGTTGTACAACCGTTGATGTCTGATACAATAACGGAATAAACTCCCGCTCCTAAACTATCGGCTGTTGAAGTAGTTTGACCTGAAGGAGTCCATACATAATTTAATGCAGATCCTCCTGAAGCAAATACAGTTGCTGTTCCATTTAATTCACCAGAGCATAACACATTTGTTTTTGTAACAGAGTCAATGATTGGTCCTGGTAAATCATTGACTGTTATACTGCTTGAAATTGAACAGCCATTATTGTCAATAACTGTTACGTTATAAGTGTTTGCTGATAAATTTGATGCTAATGCTGTTTGCTGATTTGCTGGATCATTCCAATTGTAAAAATAAGGAGTTGTTCCTCCAACAGTTGAAGAAACTTCAGCACTACCGTTAGCGTTACCACATGTTGATGCGGTACTGTCCATGGTAATTAAAAGTGCTGTAGGTTCATTTACAACATAAGTATTTGTTGCTGTACAACCGTTATTATCTGTTACTACAACATCATAACTTCCTTGTGCTAATCCATTGGCTGTTTGACCTGTACTGACACTTGGTGTCCAAGCATACGATGTATAAGGAAAAGTACCTCCTGTTGCATTAACATCAATATATCCATCTGATCCACCAAAACAATTTACATGTTTAAGGGAATCTAAACCTACAACTAAAACTTGAGGTTCAGTAATGGTAACCGTATCCTTTGCCATACAGTTATTGCTATCTCTAACTTCAACGATATATGCTCCTGCTCCTAAACTTGAGGCAGTTGTGGTGCTTTGTACAGCTGCATCATCCCATAAATAAGTAAAGGGAGCAATACCTCCGGCAACCATCACTGTTGCAGTACCATCAGTTAATCCATTACAACTTACATGAGTTGGTGTGCCAATTACTGCAACCAGAGCATTGGCTTGTTGTATAACAATTGATGCTGAGGCAACACAACCATTACTATCGGTTACTGTAATATTATACGTTTGAGCATCAAGCCCTGTGGCTGTTAAAGTGGTATCAGCATTGGTATTGTTCCATAAATAAGTGTATGGAGCTGTTCCTCCTGTAACATCAGCGGTAGCAGTTCCATCGGCAGCACCATTACAACTTACATTGGTTGATGTTGGTATGGTAACCATCGGGCTACCTAAATCGGTAACGTTTACATTGGTTGAATCTAAACAGCCGTTTTGGTCGGTTACCACTACCGTATAATTTCCTGCTGATAAGTTAGATGCTATTGCTGTAAATTGTGCCGGTGTACTATTCCATGCATAGTTAAGTGCTCCTGAACCTCCTCCAACTGATACACTCGCTTCTCCATTATTCGATCCACAGGTAGAAGGTGAACTTGTTGATGAAACAAAGTTTAATGGTTGTGGTTCACCAATAACTATTCCATTGACAGGATGAGGACATCCATTATCATCAGTAATAAACACACCATAAGTTCCTGCTGTTAAGCCGGTTGCTGTATCCGTTATTTGCAATGCAGCTGCGGCATCCCACTGGAACGTGTATGGAGCAACTCCTCCTGTTGGTGAAACAAAGGCATAACCGGTGTTATCGCCTGCACATAATGCATCAACAGCAACATACGTTGATGTTAGTGGTGTAGGTTCATTAACGGTTATAAACATTGAAGCTGAACATAAATTCTCATCGGTAACGGTTACCAAATAAGTTCCTGCTGCTAAAGTGCTTGGTGATTGTAAGATAGAAACAAGTGTACTGCCAAGTTCCCAGGTAAAATTATAAGCTCCCGTTCCGCCATTTACTGTTACTGAGGCAAATCCATCGGATAACCCATTACAACTTACATCTAAAACGGTGTCTTGAACAATGGTTAACTCTACCGGCTCGTTGATGGTAATTGAACCAATTGCCATACAATCGTTGTCATCCCTAACTATCACATTGTATGTATTTGCTATTAATCCTGTAGCTGTTTGTGTACTTTGTGTTGAAGGGTCGTTCCATAAATAAGTAAATGGTGCAAAACCATTATTTTCTGAAATGGTTGCCGTTCCATCGTTTCCTCCGAAACAAGATACATCTGTTCCGTTTACATTTATCGTAAATAAGGCAGGGTCGGTTAATACTACATTTGCTGTTTCTATACAACCATTAGAGTCTGTTACGGTTACGGTATAACCTCCTGCATTTGCCGGTAAGTTCAATGCTGAATCGTTTAACTGTGTTAATGGGTCATTCCATGAATAAGAGTATGGCATTGTTCCTCCCATTACATTAACAAAAACAAATCCTAGTGAATCTCCAAAACAGGTTGGATTTTTGAATCCAGATGTTAATACCAATTGGGCAGGCTCTGTTATGGTAATCGATGTAGATAAATTACAACCGTTGTCATCAACTAAACCAACAATATAAGTTCCTGCTATTAAGTTTGTTGCTGATGGAGTAGTTTGTGTTAACGCATCGTTCCACAGATAAGTATAGGGAGTGGTTCCACCTGAAACACTTACTGTTGCAGAGCCAGTATTATTTCCAAAACAAAGTACATCAATTTTTGATGTTGAGTCTATTTGTGGTCCTGCTAAATTTGGAATGGTTACCGGTGTGGTTACGCTACATAAATTAAAATCGGTTACTGTTACAAAGTATGTTCCAGCTATAACATTTGCTAATTGGCTAGTCATACTTAATGTACTAACGCCATCTGTCCACTCAAAAGTAAATGGAACTTGACCATTGGCTGTAATAAATACTTCAGCGCTTCCGTCGGCTTGATTACAGTTTGCCTCTACAACTGTAGTATCCAATTCCATTGCCGGAGGGTTATTTATGGTAATGCTGTCACTGATAGTACACCCTTCATCGTCTGTTATTTGTACCGTAAATGTTCCTAAACATAAGGATGCTGCTGTTTGTGTTATTTGGCTTGAAGGGTCGTTCCACAAATAAGAGTATGGTGATGTCCCTCCTGCAGGGGTCGCTGTTGCTGTTCCATCGCAAGAGTTTGGACAAACGGTATTGTTTTGTGTTAAGGTTGTGGTTAGTGGCGTGGGTTCAGTAATATTTGCTGTGGTTGACATGATGCATCCATAAGCATCTGTTACATTAACTCCATAAGTTCCTAATGCCAACCCTGTTGCAGGGTTAGTGATTTGGTTTGCTGCTGCTGCATCCCATTGATAACTATAGGGTGGAAAAGCCCCACTCATCGAAACGGTTGCTGTTCCATCACTGCCTCCGTTGCAACTTACATCCGTTGTGGCAGATATTGAAGCAGTTCCACCGGGTGCAGGACTTACAACTACATCTCCTATATATTTACAGCCGTTATTATCTAACACTTGTAAATGGTATGAACCCGGATATAAACCGCTTAAGGTATCCGTTGAGCCCAATACTACTGCCGAAGAATCCCAAATGTAGGTATATGGTGCTGTCCCATTGGTTGGAAATGCCCATACTGTTCCTTGATTTACCCCACAATATGCTGCTATACTTCCTGTATTGACTGCTAGTGGTGCAGGCTCAATAATGGTTGCATTTATTGTAGATTGGCAACCTAAACTGTCTGTTACGGTTAACGTATATATGCCCTGTGGCAAACCAAAAGCTGCTGAGGTGTTTTGTACGGGAACAGTATTCCACGAATAGGCATAAGCTCCTGTTCCTCCTGTGGCTGAACCATGAGCATGTCCGTTGGCACCTCCATTGCAAGTTACATCTATTGCTGAGTCAAGAACTGCTACTAATTGTGTTGGTTGAGTGATGGTTACTGTATCGTTAACCGAACAGCCCAAGCTGGTTGCAGTAAGTGTATATGTTCCTGCGGTTAACCCTATGGGGTCTTCTGATCCTATCGATCCCGGCATCCAATTATAAGAGATTGCTCCGGGAGCTCCTAATATGGTTACGTTAATTGCACCGTTTGATCCTCCAAAGCAAGATACATTGGTTGATGTATGAGTCGCTGTCATTGTTGGTCCCGGGTTAATGGTTACGGATGCTGTATCAGCACATAAATTATTATCTAATACTGTTACAATATAGGTGCCCGGTGCCAATCCTGTGGCTGTTTGTGTGTTTTGTATTGGTGTTGTGTTCCATGAATAGGTGTATGTTCCTGTTCCTCCTAATCCTCCTGCTGTTGCTGTTCCATTGTTTGCTCCTAAACATGTTTCATCTGTACTTCCTGTAATTGATGCCACAACAACTGTTGGTTGCCCAATAGTTACACTTGCTGTACCTGAACATCCTGACCCATCGGTAATGGTTACCATATAAGTTCCAGCAGCAGCTGTTACGGTATCATTGGTTTGAACAGGAACAGTATTCCATGAATACGAATAAATTGGAGCCCCGCCTGTTGGATAGGCATAAGCTTTTCCATCGGTTGAGCCATTACATAGTGCATCGCTAATAAATGTAGCGGTTGCTGTAATTCCTAATGTAGTGGTTACTGTAATGGTATCTGTTGAAATACATCCTAAAGTAACATCTGTTACTGTTGCTATGTATGTTCCTGAAGGTATCGCTGTTGCTGTTGCTGTATTTTGTACCGGACTAGTATTCCATGAATAACTAAAATTCCCACTTCCTCCTGAGGTTACTGATACTGTTGCTGAACCATCGGGTAATCCACAGTTGGCTTGTGTCATTGTTGTATTTAACACCATTCCGGCAGGGTCAACTAAAGTTGCTGTTGTGGTAGTGGTACATCCATGATAATCGGTAATGGTACAGATATAAGAAACTGCAGACAACCCTGTTGCCGTTTGGGTGGTTTGAACAGGAATAGTATTCCATGAATAGGTATAGGGTGCTGTTCCTCCTGCAGGGGTCGCTGTTGCTGTTCCATTGGTGCCTTGTGCACAGGTTGGATTAACATGTGTTTCTGATGCTGTTAAAACTACCGGCTGAGAAATAGTTGCTGTTGTTTGTCCTGTACACGTTGTGTTTTGGTCTGTTACTGTTACGGTATAGGTTCCAATGGGTAATCCTGTGGCAGTTTGTGTGTTTTGTACCGGTACTGTATTCCACGAATAGTTAAATCCTCCTGGACTATTTACCACTCCTGTTACGGTTACACTCCCTGTAGAACCACCATTACAATTTACGCTATCAGCTATAGCTGTTGGAATTGGTAAAGGATTAACAGTAATCGTCATTGTGGTTGTTGTAGCACATTGTGGTGCTGTTGGAGTAAATGTATAGGTTGTTGTAGCTGTATTGTTTATTGCCGGCGACCATGTTCCATTAATACCATTATTTGATGTGGTTGGCAATGCAGCTAATGCCCCACCACTACATATAGCAGGTACTGCTGTAAATGTTGGTGTTATATTTGGATTTACAGTTATGGTCATTGTTGTGGTGGTTGCACATTGTCCTGCTGCCGGGGTAAAGGTATAGGTAGTTGTAGTTGTATTGTTTATCGCCGGTGACCATGTTCCTGTTATTGCAGGTACATTAGTCGAACTTGTTGGTAATGCCGCCAAAGCTGCACCACTACAGATAGGTGCTACTGCTGCAAATGTTGGAGTTATTGACGACGTAATTGTAATGGTCATTGTTGTGGTGGTAGCACATTGACCTGCTGCTGGGGTAAAAGTATAGGTTGTCGTTGCTGTATTGTTTATCGCTGGTGACCAGGTTCCTGTTATTCCATTGGTGGATGTGGTGGGTAAGGGTGCTATTGCTGATCCTGTACATTGTGGAGGCACAGCTGTAAATGTTGGGGTTATAGGAGCATCTATCGTAATGGTTAATGTTTGTGTTGTTGCACACTGACCTGCTGTCGGTGTAAATGTGTAGGTAGTTGTTGCTGTGTTATTTATTGCCGGTGACCAAGTTCCTGTAATTGCAGGTATATTTGTTGAACTTGTTGGTAAAGCCGGTATTGCTGCTCCTGAACAATAAGAACCAACTGCGTTGAATGTTGGAGTTACGTTTGGAGTAATAGTAATGGTTAAAGTGGTGGTGGTAGCACATTGTCCGACCGCCGGAGTAAATGTATAAGTAGTTGTCGCCGTATTGTTAATTGCTGGTGACCATGACCCCGTTATTCCATTTGTTGACGTTGTTGGTAAAGCCGGTATTGCTGCATTGGAACAATAAGGACCTACTGCATTGAATGTCGGAGTTACAGGGGCCGGAACTGTTATTGTAACTTGATCGCTAGCAGTACAAGTACCTCCAGAAGTGGCGTTTAATGTATATGTAGTTGTAGCTGTTGGGCAAACTTGTGGGGTTAATGTGGTAGAACCAGTCATAAATGTTGTCGGTGTCCACGTAAAAGCTGGTAAAGTATTGTTGAATGTAATCGTCCATCCTGTAATACTTCCAACATCACCACCAGCATCATCTTTAACTAAAAGATTCCAGGTGCCGTTGGCTGTACATCCATTTAACAAAGTAAATGCTTGTTCAGGAGAATATGAGCCAGTAAAAGGTGCAGTGCCCCCAGTAATAATAGGATCAGCCACTGTAAAACAAGTATTGGTGTAATTATTACTTCCTCCACCATTATCGGTAGATAATTCTATTTGAGTTCCTCCAGGGCAAACTAAAAAGATATCTAAGTCTCCATCAAAAGTATGAGTAATATTAAGACACACTGAAGCTATTGATCCTGCAGCTATTGTAGTTGGTGCAATACCAGAAACTGAAATAGGAGAACTCACTCCTGTAGCGTTATTATCTGGAATAGCATAACTACCACCATTTGAAAAACTTGAAGGGCCAACTGCACCTGTAGCATTAGTTGAACCAGCTAAATTAACACATAATCCTGAGCAAACTGAAGCGTCAGGTCCAGCATTTACCGTAGGAACAGGGTTTACAGTAACTGATTGTGTTACAATGTTCTGGCAACCACCAGGATTAGTTGTTACTAGCAAAGAAGCAGTATAAGTTCCAGCAGTAGTATAAGTATGGGTTGGATTTTGAGCGGTTGAAGTAGCACCATCACCAAAATTCCAACTGTAGGTATTACTACCTGATGTTGTATTGGTAAATTGTGTTGCTGTACCAACACAAACAGTTGTTGAAGTAAAAGTTGGATTTGGAGCAGCAAAAGTTGCCGTACCTCCAAAACTTAAAGTAAAACCTGCTGAAGATGTCGCTGTAAATCTATCAACCAGTATTGAATACGTCTGACCTGCAACAACATTCATACAAACATCATTCATCGCTCCACCACTACCATTTGCTCCAGTTGCTCCAGTAGCACCTGTGGTTCCAGACCAGTTACATGCCATTTGAGTCCCAAGACAACCTGTTGTTGTATTATAAAAAGCCCAATCGTAATCAACAACTGCTGAAGGGGTTATTGTAAAACACAATGTACCTGACGTACCTACTGTAAATGTGTACCACCAAGCAGCTCGTTCCCCAGGAGCTCCAAAACAAGTAGGTGCTTCTTGAATAGCACCTGGAGAACCAGTTCCATTTGCAACGCTTAAGGAGTTTTTATCACATAAAAATTGAGCTGTTGGGCAATCATTTACAGGTTGTGGTGCACCAACAGGCAATATTTGTTCTACGCAAATACCAAAAGTACCTGTTGACGTTCCATTTCCATCTACTATTAAATAATATGTGTTACCCACAGTTAAACCATGCAAAGCCAAAGTTGTGTGCGTAACTCCTAAAGCAGTATTAAGATCTTCATTACAACCAATATTTACCAAGGAGCCACAAGTTCCGCTATATGCAGCAAGTTGTGTATTAGTCATATCTCCAGGTCCATTTGGAAAATTAGTCCCTATTTGAACAGATGTTGAAGGTGCAACAAAACTAAACCATACCGTATGACTCATATTATTTGGAGACCAACAAGCTGGAGTTGGAGGATTTCCTGCAGTTGTTGATCCAACGTTAGTATAATCTGTTGAATTACAACTTCCATTTGTTACGGTTAAAGAAATTGCACCAGCACAAGTGTTATTTGCTGGTTGGGCAAATGCTTGAAAACTAACTAAATTTAAAAGTATTGCTAAGGAGATAATGAATTTATTCATGAATTTAAAAAAATATATTAAAATAAAAATGGGGGTTTATTGTTCTGGAGAATTTTTCTCCTCCTCTTCCTTTTTTGCTAAATAATCAAGATATTCCTGTTTGGTAACTGGCTTGTCATTAATAACAAAAAATTCTTCGGGATTTTGTTTTAATTCTGTTGGGATTGGAAGGCTTTCCTGAATTATTTGAACTTGATTTTGATTAGTTTCAATGTTGTCCTGAGCAAAAGCAGAAGAAGAACTGATTAAAACACCGAAGAAAATTGTTTTTCTTAGACTAAACTGAAAAGAAATTAAATTCCACATTATATTACATTTTTATTTATATTACTAATTTTTTGACTTTCTATCTCGCTAAGGCACATATTTTTTAACAAATATACCACCTATGACGCAT
>JACPDY010000139.1 GCA_016183775.1 Bacteroidota bacterium | reverse complement strand
TAGTTTATTAACGTTTTATCAGATAATAAATAACTGATTATTAAATGTTTACAGACTTATAAAGAACTGTGTATACTTATCAACGTTTATTAATTAGTTATCAGTTTTAGTATAAAAGTAGTTCATTGCACTGTGTGATTTATTATATAAGTAATGAATAGAAAATTTCGGAGTGTTAATTATTGATTAGCATGATATAAGTAACGAACAAACAAAATTTTTTATTGGGTAAGATAATAACAACGAAAACAGTATATCAACACCTCTTATGTTGATAAAATTAACAATAAGAATTGAAAAGTCAGTCTAATATTGAGGACTTTTACAGTTATCCAAACTCTATAGAAATGAATAAGTTAAGTGTGGCTTTAGGATCTGATCATGCAGGTTTTGCATTAAAGGAAACATTAAAAAAATACCTGGAAGAAAAGGGGTATACAGTAAAAGATTTCGGAACAGATTCTGAAGAACGGGCAGATTATCCGGATTTTGCCCACAAAGTTGCCACATCAGTTGAAAACAGGGAATCTGAATTTGGCTTGTTAATGTGCGGTAGTGGTAACGGGATAAATATAGCAGCCAATAAGCACAAAGGAATACGTTCGGCACTGTGCTGGAACAGGGAGATCGCTAAACTTGCCCGCCAACATAATGCGGCAAATATAATGAGTTTGCCTGCCCGGTTCATTGATGTGGATGAGGCAAAGGCATGTGTGGATGTT
Source organism: Bacteroidota bacterium (assembly GCA_016183775.1). Lineage (NCBI taxonomy): Bacteria > Pseudomonadati > Bacteroidota > Bacteroidota bacterium. Next base: position 11,100 of record JACPDY010000139.1, on the reverse strand, counting down.
TTTTTTACCACTTCATTTGAAGGAGGAAGACATGCGCAGCGTGTGAAAAAAATTTCGCAGGGATGTTAGGGAAAATTCGGTTATGGATTATTGGTTGTCAATTGTCGGTTGTTTTAGTGCTGTACTCTCATTCTTTAATTTCCCAAAATAAAGAGCCCCTGCAGATTCGTTATGCGAATTCAATTATGGGAGATAATTTACGAAAGCATCTTTCTGTTTTGGCTTCCGATGAATATGAGGGAAGAGAAACAGGCGAGAGAGGACAAAAAATGGCTGCAAGTTATATTGCTGCGCAATTTAAGGAAGGAAGGCTGCGGCCCGGAGTAGGTGATACAAGTTATTTTCAGCGATTTCCGCTGGATGTACAATACAAAAAAGAGGTATTTCTTAAAATAAATAATAAAGATTACGCTGCGGATAAAAATTACCTGGCTTTTTACGGATTAAGCGCACAAATAATTGAAGCTAAAGAAATTGTTTTTGCCGGTTATGGGATTGACGACCTTAATTATTCCGATTATAAAAAAGCAAGTGTTGAGAATAAAGTAGTTATGGTGTTTGATGGAGAACCCATGGACACAGACTCGATTTATTTTGTTTCAAAAACAAAAAAGCTAACTGCATGGTCAACCGGTTTTCGTAAAAAGGAAGAAATTGCAAGAAATAAAAACGCGAAAATATTGTTGGTCGTTGTCGCTAATATTGATTCTGCGTTTAAACAATACAGACATCGCATAGAAGCAAAAAGCATGAAATTGAAAAATGATTCTGTAAAGAAAAAAGAAAAAATACCGGTTATTTTTATATCAAAACAAATGGCCAATATAATGTTAGCTACGAAGGGTGCAGACATTAACAAATGGGAAGAAAAGATCAGCAGCAAAAAAGAAACATTTTCAAAAACAGTAAAAGCAGACATTAAAATAACCATTGCTGTTGATGAAAAAACAGTTAACTCAGAAAATGTTTTAGGTTATATAGAAGGTTCTGATCTGAAAGAGGAATTGGTTGTTTTAACCGCCCATTACGATCACCTTGGAGTTCATGACGGCAAAGTATATAACGGAGCGGATGATGATGGATCGGGCACTGTTAGTGTCATTGAATTGTCCAAAGCCTTTGCCCTTGCAAAAAAAGAAGGGGCAGGCCCGCGCAGAAGTATTTTGTTCATGACCGTTGCCGGTGAAGAGAAGGGGCTGTTGGGCTCTGAATATTATGCTGAAAATCCGGTTTACCCGATGAAAAACACAGTTGTTGATCTGAACATTGATATGATAGGCCGGGTTGATGATAGACACAAGGATAGCGTGGATTATATTTATATAATAGGTGCAGATAAATTAAGCAGCGAATTGCATAAGGTTAGCGAAGATGCGAACAAACAATATTGTAAATTAATGCTTGACTACACGTATAATGATATGCATGATGCGAACCGGTTTTATTATCGCTCCGATCATTATAATTTCGCGAAAAAAAACATACCTGTTATTTTTTATTTTAATGGTACTCATGCCGATTATCATCAGGAAAAGGATGAAATAAGTAAAATAAATTTCGAATTGATGGAAAAGCGAGCCCGGCTGGTGTTTTATACCGCCTGGGAACTGGCGAACCGTAACGAACGCATAAAAGTTGACGTGAAACAATAGCCGGAAATGGAACAACAGGATACTTTTTTAGATGATGCCGAAAAGAAAACGTTTGATGCCGAACATCATCGTAAGCTGCTGTTCAATATCGCGCAGTATGATAAAAAAGTTGTAGATGGTAAAAAGCAATACAGCAACCTGGAGTTGGCCAAAACCCGTGCCGCTGCATTGAAGCACAAGGTCATCGAAAACCTGGAGCGCTACTTAACAGATTTTGAGAGTGCCTTTAAAAAGCGCGGAGGCCAGGTTATTTGGGCTCAGGATGTCGTAGAGGCAATGTCAGAAATAAACAGGATCTTAAAAAAAGCGAATACGAAAACCGTTGTCAAGGCTAAATCAATGACAACGGAAGAAATACACTTTAACCATGCGCTCGAAAAGGAGGGTATTGAAAGCATTGAAACGGACCTGGGCGAATATATTGTACAACTTCGCAAAGAGCCTCCTTATCATATTGTAACTCCTGCCATGCACCTTTCCAAAGAAGATGTGGCTAAAACATTCAGCGAAACACAAGGCACACCAATTAATTGGACGCCACAGGATATTGTGGCGCATGTGCGTAAATTGCTGAGAGAAAAATATACAAAAGCCGAAGCGGGTGTGACGGGCGGTAATTTTTTAATAGCCGACATCGGCGCGGTTGCCGTTACTGAAAATGAAGGTAACGCGCTGAATTCTGTCGCGCACCCTAAAATTAATATTGCTGTTGTCGGGATTGAAAAAATCATCCCGACACTAATGGACCTCGATTTGTTCTGGCCTCTTCTGGCAACACACGGCACAGGCCAGAATCTGACGGTATACAATAATATACTTACGGGTCCTCGTCAGGCCGGAGAGACCGATGGACCGGAAGAGATGTATGTTGTGCTGTTGGATAATGGACGGACAGAATTACTTGCCCAAACAGAACAGCGTCGGGCATTATCATGCATACGCTGCGGAGCCTGTTTGAACGGATGTCCCATTTATAAAAATATTGGGGGACACGCTTACGGAACCACATACAGTGGGCCTATTGGTTCTGTGATCAGTCCGTTCTTTAATGGCATAGATGAGTTTAAACACCTGAGTTTTGCTTCGAGCCTTTGCGGAAAATGCACAGAGGTTTGTCCTGTTAAAATCGACCTGCACCATTTGCTTTTGTTGAACCGTAAAGATTTTGTTGAAGAAGGGCACAAAACCAAATCGGAAGATATTATCTGGTATGCCTGGAAAGCCGCGATGATGAAACGAAAAGCGATGGAAAGGGGGGGGGCAAAAATGAAAAATTTTATTCTAAAGCGGTTCTTCAAAAAAACCTGGGGCGAGCGGAGGGCGCTGCCTACTGTAGCACGCAAATCGTTTAATGAACTATGGAAGGAGCGAACCGGCCTGAAATAATCGGATTCATTCCTTTTTTCCAAATCACACTTTCGGCAATTAACTATCTTTTTCAATCTGCCCTATTCATAAAACAACAATGAGAATCTGGTCGTTACACCCCAAATACCTCTATACCAAAGGCCTTGTTGCTTTATGGCGGGAAACGCTTTTGGCCAAAGATGTGTTGGAAGGCAAGACCAAAGGATATTGGTAGAATACATTTATACTTTAAAAAACCCTTGTACATAATGTCCCGATCAGAAATAAATTTTATAAACGAAAGGATTAAATTTGAGCTGAGAAACAGATCGCGGATAAAAAAATGGATAACAGGTGTTATTGTAAAAGAAAAGCATGAGCCAGGGACGATTTGTTATGTGTTTTGCAGTGATAAATACCTTGTCGGAGTAAACAAAAAATATTTAAAGCACAATTATTACACCGACATTATAACCTTTGATTATGCTGAATCCAAAGCAGGAAAAGGTAATAAAAAGATGATTTCGGGCGATATATTCATTAGCATTGACAGAGTTAAAGAAAATGCACGGCTTTTAGGCACGCAATTTGATGACGAGTTAAGGAGAGTTATAATACATGGGGTACTTCACCTTATGGGTTATAACGATAAAACCAAAACGGGCCAAAAGGAAATGAGACATAAGGAAGATATATATATTAAACATTTCCACTAAATTTAATATTGAATTATTATAAAACAAATTCAAATGAAAAACATCATCACAACAATTATCGCGGTATTATTTATTACAACAGCATATTTTGCTCAGGAAAAAGCCCCAATCCCCAAAGCAGAGTATAAACCAAAACAACCAGCCGCGCCGGCTCCTGTATTGCGCGACGAGGCTTTGTGCAAAGCCTGGAAGCTGATAAGTTACGAACGTTTTAGTGTTGTAAATATGCCCGAAGAAAATCAGAAACAGGACGGGGTGACATATATGACGGATGGCACTGTGTTTTTAACAATGGATGGTGTTGCAAAAACCGGAACATGGAGCAACGATAAAATAAGAGTATGGGTAAATATGGTATTTGATAATGGAGAAAAATACAAGTTTAAAATAGTTACACTTACTGCCGACCAGTTTGAATATATTTACCAGGACAAAGAACTAATGAGTACAAAATATACCTGCGGAGTACAAAAGAAATAAAATTACCTGGATTTACGAACCCTGAATTGCGCCTGAACTTTTCTTGATTCTTTCTGCATCATGGTGGTATATTTTTTCCGGTATCCAAATGTTTCTGTTTTCGGATCAAATGCAATAATTGCGATCGGGAAATCCATGTAATAGTCATCCACGCCCTTTGCTTCCCGCATCAGTTCTATTTCAAATTCAAAAATAAATAACGGAATTGTGTTGATATTGTCCGGAAGATCCGTATTGATCGCGATCAGTCTTTGATAGTAACCCCTTGCAATGATACAAATGGAATATTGCTTGTTGCGATCCAGAACAAATCCGAAATCTTTGTTGCTGTTAACTTTTGCAGAATCTACAATGTTGGCACCTTCGTAGAGATAAACGCTTATGTTCTTTATAAGTACAGAGTTGAAAAAAAAGCCAACAACAGCGAGACAATTTTCTTTATTGTCGTTTTTTTGAGCCCCGGCATGTAGAACGAAAGCGAAACAAAAAATTAAAAAAATGACACGCAATTTTTTCACGGCTTAATATTGACAGGATCTTTGATACAGATGGCTAATTTACAAAAATACGGCTCAAACCAATGGATAGATATACGTATTTTAATGCCGCTGGTTAAAACCAAGTTTCAGTAGCTCCTCTTTAATGGTTTGGGTATATTTTTTATCGTATTCAAAAATTTTACTTTCGGGATCGTAGGCTACCTGAGCAATAGGGAAATCAAGCCAGTAATCATCTACTTTATTTTTTTGTTTTAATAATTCGCATTTAAAGCCAAAAATAAACACCGGTTCGGGTAAAACACCGGGCGGCAAAATGGTTGAAATACTGACCAGGCGGCTATAATAGCCTGTTCTGCTGATAAGAATTGAATATTTTCGGTTCGGTTTTAAAATGAACGCGAATCCCTTTTTGGTATAGGTTTCAACGGAATCGATCACCTGGTTCTCAAGGAACAGGTAGGCCCAAACATTTTTTACATTCTTTTTGTTGTTAAAGGTACCCACAACAGCTAGGCAATCTGCGGTGTCATTTACAAGAGGCTGAGCGCCGGTATAAGTAAAGATAAAAATGAATAGTATAAACAGAAATGATCGCACGTTATTTCAAATTTCAGGTGATCGGTGATCAGTTTTCGGTAATCGGTTAATTAAACTCTGAACAAATTAATAATTAACCTCAATAACATCACTCAACTCACTCTCTGCACCGTTTAAAAATACAGCTTTCAGGGCGTAAAAATAAACATTATTAATTGATGCTTCGGTATCCGTAAAAGAATTTAAGTTGCCCGGTAGAGTTTTATATATGCGAAGCGGATCACCTTTTTTGGATTTGTACAGTATAAAATTCTGAATGCCGGGTTGCTGATATTGCCATTTTAGTTCAATTTTTCGCTCATTCCTATTGGCTGTTGCTGATAAATTGGTAATTTTTTTTCGTAAGCCCGGCTCAAAATGTATTGCGGGAACGTGCCATTGGGAACTGTTTCCACTGCTATCAATTGTGGTTAATGAATATGTGTAAGTATTACCTTCAGCTACTGTGGTATCAGAATAAAATGAAGTTGTATCAGTTACGCTCCATTCTCTTATGATTTTAGTTTTTGCTGGCTGATCCCGATCTTGTCTACCCAATACATATTTATTAACATCATCACTGCTGCTTTTTATCCATTTTATATTTATGCCATTCTTGTCAAACAAAATACTGCTTATTACAGCAGGTGTTGGAGCAGATTTATCGGGACGGGGCAGCTTTACCGGCGCGGAGTAACCGGAATTATTATAAACAAGGTCTACAGCTACAAGAGAATAACAGATATTTCGCGCCAATGTATTAACATTTACTGTATCGGTAAAAACAGTATCAACAATAATTTTTTTTGTAGCTTCAACAAATTCCCCGTCAATACTATTACTCCTGAAAACGCGATATCCCATCAGATCAGTTTCATTATTGGAAATCCATTGCAGCTTAACAATTCCCGAACTGTTAATTGCACCCGACAAACCTTTTGGTATTTGCGGAGGCTCCCGGTCCTCGGGCTGAACCATCGCAGGAAATGAAAATACACTGTCATTACTTAAGCTAATGGCGCAGATTTTATAATAATTAATGTGTTGCGGCTTTTCATCAGTGTATCGCAGGACACCGGGAGGAAGCAATGAAGAATTAATATATTCATAGTTCCCATCGGCTTTAACAGAACGGGTTATCGCAAACCCTTTTAATATTTTAGGATCAATAGAAGCAGGCATTTTCCAGTATAACATTACATGCTTGTTGCCTGTTATATTTATACTGTCAATGACCGGAAAGCCGTCGATCAGAACTTTTGTTTTTACGCTGATGGTATTACCGGGAGGTCCTTCTTCCCCAAAATGTGAAAGCCCGCGAACCCGATAAAAATAAGTTTTGTTAAATTGGGGTACACTATCGCTGTATTCGGCAAAGTTCCGTTCCTTTTCGAATTGAGTATAAGCGAGCACATAAGGCGTTTTGCTGACGGGGGAAAAATTCAAACTGTCCTCACTGCGTTCAATAATATAAGCCCCAAAGTGTTTTTTGTTATTTGCTGCCTTCCAGCGCAAAGAAATTCTTTTATTTCTGAATTTTCCTGAGAGAGAATCAATTTCCGGAAGCCGGGAAAATTTACGCGCATCAACAACGATCATCGCATGTTTGAATGTAATATTTTTTGAAGGGCCGGATAATCTTATCCGGTAGGCGTAAATCGAATCATTGTTAATTACAGAGTCCGTATAGAAAAGACCTGCGGCCTTCGCGATCACTGAGGAATGATCACAGCTAATAAGTGCGAGCCCAAACAATAGTTTATCGGCCGCTTCTTTTTGTTTTGCGTTGGTTTGCGCAGTATTCGACTTGGAATAAATTAAACTGTATAGCAAAGCGGCATTTGGATTTTGTTTTATCAATATTTTCCAATACGCGGTGTCGCTTTCGGGTATGGGTCGGATGGGGGCAGAAGTGAGAAGTGTTGAAGAATGAAAGGCAGGAGTGTCGGGATCATTAGCTGAAGGAAGTTGTATCCGGTCGATTTGATATCCATACTTGTTGCCAAGCGTCCACAATTCTTTATCTGTTGTTGCCCATCTTAACAACACTGTATTTTTTTTGACAAAACATTTTATTGAAATGGAGTTGGGTTGCGCCATTGCTATATGGCCCGCAATAATAATAACAACGGTTGCAAAAAAATTCCGCGATAATATTTTTGACATAGCGATCAATTAATAACAGTACCGCATTGTGTTCCGTACGAGAACGGAATACTGTAAGGCCCGATCTCTGCTCCAAAAACAGTCAACTGTAAACCCACGGCTCCGTTAAAATGAGCAGGCTTAGGTGCCTGTGCCTGCAAAAGCGCAGCGGCCGAAAAACTTAAAATATCCAGGTCCATACTCGGATCCCATTTGCCGATATTAAGTTCGGCATGAACACGTAAATTTCCCTGCAGGCCTAAATAGGCCTGGCCCTGGCAATACCAGCCATTTATCCCTAATTCACTGTTTGTATTGCTGCATTTCGCCTTTGTTCCGTAATCAGTGGCCATTACATCAAAACCAACTACTGCATACAGGAGGTAATTTACATTTATATTATCGTTTCCGAATCTGCCGCTCAGGCCGGTTGTAAAGTTTACACCTAAGGCAAGCCCATTGGCACTTTGCAATGAAATTATATTCCGTGTGCTGCCGATTCCATAATTATTTACTATGCCCGTAACAAGTGGCGGGGGTGGCGGCATTGGCTCAAGGTTGTGTCCCATCATGAAATAGGCACGCACAGCGGCAAAATCAAGCACTCGAACATTTAGTGAATTACTTGGCCGGCCAATACATATATACCATACATTGGGTTCGAAATGGATCAACGCCAGACCTGATCCGTTTATCACGCCCGGAACATTAATATTGGCCTGCATAATGGCATGGAATGATTGATTGGCATTATCATACTCCATATGCATATTGCCATAAATTTTCTGATCGCTGACCGGTTTGCTTTGACGCTCGCTGATAGTGGAAAGAGAAACTACGTTTCCATCCAAAGCAATATTGCTTAATCCGCCGTTGTTATTAATATTTATCGTTAACAGTAAATCTCCGTTAAATACCTTTTCCGATTTAACCGAAGAAAAAGTGACACCTGCCCGAAAACCATATCCGGCATTGGCATCAGGAGCATAATTAACGGGAGTGGTAACATTTTTGGTATTCTTAGAAAGGGCTCCGGCGAGACTAGAAAATCCTGTTGTTGGTTTCAGGTGATAATACATGCCGCCCATGAGGCGTTTTATTTCGGCAATTGAACCAAGCGGAATCGTTGACGATACTATACCATCGGCATACCAATAGCGTAATGTCGGAGTGGAGCCAAAGCCCGCATTCACCGAAATATTAAACGATGAGGGCTTCGCTCGCAGCTCAAACAACAGGCCGCCAAAAAAACCTCTGCCGTACACAGGATCATTTTCTTTATAAGCTATTCCCCCTTTTAAGCGATAGGGTTGTGTTTGTATGTCAAGTCCGATATCGTTTATTGCTGCCCTGTCGAACGACCATGAAATTTTTTGGGGAGGACCGATATTTTCAGCGTTGGCTATCGGAACGGGATTGTTCATTTTTGCTATTACACGGGCTGTCGTAGAAGCCGAAAAGCCAAAATCATTTTTATCCATAAAATTTATGGTTGCTGTAACGTCCAGCTCGGGTTGTTGATTGTTGAGTAAGATACGTATGCTATCAATGCTGCATCCGAAACCGCCTACACTTGCAACGGTGGTTCCTGACAAACCGAAAGTACCTCCTTTAATAAAAGGCTTTTCAGTGGTAATGATCAGTTTCTCAAATTTTAGAGCCGGTGATTTTAAACTTGTATGGTTTACTGTTATGTCGCCATTTAATATCGCAGTCGGGATAAAATGGCCATTTGTTTTAAAAGTTGAAAATGAAGACGTATTATAAATATTTACTTGGGCAGCAAACGCCGGGAAACGGACATTGTTTTTTGGTTGAACTAAAAACGTGTAATCAACTTCTTTACTTATAACATTCTGATACATACCCGCCGTGTATTTTAAAGTGGAAACACTATCCATCACAGGCAGTTGAACTTGTCCGGATATGGACGAACCATTTATCCGGTTGCTGATAAAATTAATGGCGAGTTGATCAACAGAGAATGGCCAGCCACTCATGCTTCCTTCGCTAAGTGAAAACAAATTGTTTACACCAATGCTGCCGGAGATCCCGGTTTTGTCAATCAAAAAAGTGTTTGCAGAAACTTCTATCCGGTTTCCTCCTTTCGACAGCTCAGGCGGGAGCTTTACTTTTAGTTCACGTATGTAAAACCCGGTCCACATTACAGGATTGATCCCTCCTGTATTTGGATAGCCCTTTGGAAAAAGAATGCCGGGGACGTTTGCTATTTCACTCAGATCAACTGCGGCATCTTTAACAGTGAACGAAAAATCTTTCAGCCCGTTTATACAGAACGGGCTTATGCTCACATCCGCCACAAAATTATGTAGATCGTTTGTGATCAGCTGAAAGCCGGCCGTAACAAATTTTTCATGTGTTTGAGTTGTGTCGGGCAGCAGCATTCCGGGGGCGAATTCAAAGTAGCCTTTAAGACTTACCGAACGGAATCCATTGCAATCCCATTCAACATAATTTGTTCCGTCGGGCTTAAGGTGCAGCGTTATATCGGGACCAATTTTAATACGGTGTTCGCTAACCAGCATCAATCGGGTAAGCGGACCGGCCACCACACCTTTTGGATTGAACGATAAATTTTTGGCGGCAAAGGCAAGCGGAATTGCAGATCCGGGAAGTTCGATCGCCATGTAGGCACTGAAAAACGCTCCGTTCGGACGAAAAACGCCGCTGTCAATGGCAATAATGTATTTTGTTACACCAATTTCTTTTACAATGCCAATTGGCAATGAAGCCATCGCATTCGGATCAAGTTTGCCGACCAGTTTATTTTTTGTTTCAACATCTTTTGCAGTGGAAATAACCTTTTGCGCATAAGGACTCAGGGAATCGGATTGGGATAAGCAATCCCGGGGTGATAGTAATGAAAGGAATAGTACATAAATGAATATATGGCCTATTGGCGGAATGGGTGAGCGAAAGGGAAAAAAAGACAAGTTCATAAATTATGTACGATGTTAGTACATGGTCTAAATTTAAAAATATTTGTATAGCCGCTTCGTCATGCCTCAGTATTCCAGTTGGTATTCAGATAATATAAGCCCTTCGGCTTATACGGATTTATATATTTTATAAGCAATGCATTTAGAAACTGTTTAAAATTTATCTATTTGAAATGTTATATGTCGCCCCTGCCTGCCTGCAGCTACCGTGTGGACACATCTTTTTCAATTTTGAAATCCCGAAGGGATGGCATTATTGTAGAAAGATATCGCCAGCACGGTGAAGAAACCCGAAGGGTTGACATTATTTTATGTCACCCTTTCAGGGTTTAATTTATTTTCTTGCAAATTTATTCTACAATAATATCACACCTTCGGTGTTTTTTTAATCGAAATCAATATATTCGATTAAAAATTATACATATTTGTGCCCACACCGTAGCTACCGGCAGGCAGGCCTACAGGGCTTTAAAAATTATTTGTTATTTTTTTCTACCAAGATTCCATCCCTACGGGATTTTAATAGCTCCGTTAGGAGCGAAATCCTGGTAGAAAATTAAAACTCAATGATTCGAAGCCCCATCGGGGCGGCATAACATTTATTCAAATAATACCTCGAGGCTCTGCCTCGGGGTGTGCGTGAGCTAAAGCATTACATTTGCATTATGAGTGAACATATTCATAAGCGTCATAATAAAAGTTTGCTGTTGTATCACATGGTTTC
>JACPDY010000138.1 GCA_016183775.1 Bacteroidota bacterium | reverse complement strand
TTTCCATTATAACGATTCACGCATGATTGAAAACTTGTTTGTGATAAAAGATCGGTCAACTGCGAAAAAACATATTTACCTTGATTCATTTAGCGCTGATTTTGAGCATATTATACTCAAAAAATGCTGAATCAATTTCAATCGTCTTAGCAACTAAAAGCCCTGTAACTCAATAATAACAATACTTTCAAAGAACGTTATATATATACATCAAAACAGTAATGAAAAAATATCAAAATGAAAAAATGGTACATATTAAAGGGAATTAAATTTGCTTTGCTCGCAGCAGCAGGCGCCCTGTTAATGGGATATATACTGATGTTTCTGTGGAACTGGCTGGTACCTGAACTGTTCAATGGTCCCCATATAACATTTGTACAAGCGTTCGGATTATTTATCCTAGCTAAAATGTTGTTTGGCGGGTTTAAAGGTGGGTGGGGTGGAGGACATTGCGGATGCGGGCACAGGGGCCATCACTGGAAACATCGTATTGAAGAGAAAATGGCTAACCTGACTCCTGAAGAACGTGAGAAGTTCCGCAAACACATGTCGGAGCGTTGCCGGGGTGAATGGAGTTGGAGTAGTGATGAGGGTCGGAAGACTGATGGTACGGATCAATAGGGTACGAACATGTTAAACTCCGTTTTGTGTAAAACACGATGAACGGAGTTTTTTTGAATACTAAGGACTAAAACTCACTTATAGAAGAAAGAAGTTCTTTGTTCTCGCTTATCCATATCAAAAGACTATTGTTGCGTGGCGGCAAGCCCAGTTTCTGACAGATCTTTGACCGGTAATTCTCAACTGTTTTTTCGGAAAGGAATAAAAGTTCGGCGATCTCTTTGGACGACTTGTTTTGGCTTACAAGTTTCAATGTTTTAAATTCGGTTTGACTAAACTTTTTAAGGATCTGTTTCAGTTCTCTTTTTTTCTTATCCTCTTCATCAAAATCAGAGTAATAGGCCTGTAATTCGCGCCCTATATATTTTCCATCCTCCGAAACTTTTTTTATACATTCAATGATCTCGTTTACGGCAAAATCCTTTAACAAATAACCGCAGGCTCCTGAATTCATAGCTTTTCGTACCATTTCTTTATCCTTGTACATTGTCAAAATAATGACTTTGGTGAATAAATTTTCTTTCAGAACCATGTTCGAGACCTCAATGCCGTTAAATTCCGGCATATTAATATCAAGAATGGATATATCTGGTTTTTCTGTTTTAATATTATCGATAGCCTCCTTGCCGTTCTCGCATTCAATGATCCTGCTGTCTTTGAAGTGTCCCTGGAGAAGATCTTTCAGGCCTTTACGGAATATGGGATGATCATCGGCTATTAATAACTTCATGCTGTTCTGTTTTTACCGACTTAAATCTAAGAATTAATTTGAATCCCTTCTCAGCTTTTTCGTCAATATCAACAGAACCGTTAATTATTTTAGCTCTTTCGTGTATCGCTTCCAGGCCTATTCCGTGGTTGTTTGTTTTAATTTTTATTCCTTTACCATTATCCTGGTACATGAGTATAAATTCATTACTATCTTCTGTTATAGATATCTTAAGACCTGTTGCACCTGAATGTTTTATTGTATTGTTTGTACATTCCTGGATGATCCGGAAAATATGAGTTTGAATAGTCAGGGGCAAATGGTGTACATTTTCTGTTATTTCAAAACTGCATTCCAAACCTGTGGTCGACTGAATATTTTCCATTAACATCGCTGTTAACCTTGTCAGTCCTATTTTTGCAAGACTGGAAGGGAACAGGCTCTTCGATATTTCACGTGTTTTTTCAATTACTTTTCCAATATCGCCTTCTAATTCATTCGGAGCACCGGCCTGATCATGCTGCTTTCCGTTGATCAGTTTTGATTTGATGATGGAAAGTGACTGGCCGATATCATCATGCAGGTCCATCGCAATTCTTTGCCGTTCTTCCTCAATGTTCTGGATCAATTGCCTGCTGAACTGGGCCTGCTTTTTCCTGATATTCCTGGAGTATCCAAGATAAAACAGGATTGCGATCAAAACAAGTATTATTACCGCGATCGCGATAGAAGCCCGCTTCATGAATTTTTCCTGCTGGTTGCTCTTTTCAAGAAGTATTGATCTTGAGCGCTCTTTTTCCAGTTCAGTTTCTTTTTGCTGAACCCTGTAATTGAACTGAAGTTCTTCAATGATCTTGTTGTTCATTTTTGTGGCCGCACTGTCTTTGAGAGTTGAATATTTTACATAATTTGCCAGTGCATTTTTGTAATTTTCTTTGCTCAGTTCTATTTGATAGGCTATGAAATGACAACGTGAAATAGCCGCTAAGTCATTGGTATGCATCGCAAGCGCTTCTATTTTTTTGAGTAGAGCATTTACTTCGTCGGTCTTTTTCATTTTAATAAGGACATCCGCTTTCCCTATGAGGGTCTCGGCCAGAGGGCCGCTTAAATTATTTTTCTGAAGAACGGATATGGCGGAATCATAATACGCAATTGCAATCTCATCTTTTCCGGTATTGGTAAAAGTGGAGCCGATGGTCACGTAATTACTTGCAAGTTCTTCAGGTAGATTGTTCTCCTTTGAGTATTCGAGAACTTTGGGGAAAAGGCGGTTTGCTTCTTCTGGTTTATTATCCATTACATAACCCAAACACATATTTATCTGAATGTGACTGGCAAGCCGCTTGTTATTCTCTCTTTCGGCGATGACCAGTCCATCTGTAAAGTCAGCCATGGCTTCCTTTATCTGGCCGGTATTGAGTTTGATTATTCCAAGATTATTTCTGAAAACGGCCGGGTAATACTTCAAATTATGGCTTTCTGAAAAGGTTAATCCTTCAAGATAGAATTTAGCGGCTGCCTGCAGATCATTTTTCTCTTCGCTTATAATTCCATGTAAATTCAATAATTCAGCAACATTATCATGATCATTCAGTTTTTTAGACCTCTCCAGTAATTCATAAAAAACTCTTTCTGATTGAATATGGTTTCCTTTTTGATATTCCAGATAAGCTAGGCGGGCCTGTGCGAGGATTTCAAAATGCGAGTCTTTTGAATCTGTAGATTCCTTTAACGACTGCTCATAGTACCCTTTTGCTTTATCAAGCTTACGGATGTAAAAAAAATAATTCCCGTAATACAGGTGCATTTCAGCTAAAGCCCCAATATTTGAAGTTTCATTTGCTTCACGCAAAGCTGTTTCTCCCGCCTTGAATAATTTCACTGAATCATAATAGGAAGCATTTTTCACCTCATTCAACAGTCGGGCCATTTCGCCGCTATTTTGTGCCACGCAAAAGAGAGTAAACAGAACAAATAATGTTGAGAGAGAGCGGCTTTTTTTCATTAGTCTGTATGCAAGAGAAGTAGAATATATTTCTTCCCTGATACAAAATAACATTAAAAATTTAAATAATGGGAAAGTGGAGGTATATTGACTTAAAACATGTATAAAATCAATGAGGAGATGTGAAAAAATGAAGAAGTATCCAAAATAAAAGGAGAGCAAGATTTTATTATGCTATATAAATAGGTTGAAATTACTTGCTTAACACCTTAAACTCCACCCTTCTGTTCAGCTGTCTTCCTTCATCGGTATCATTGGTGGCGACAGGGAATTGAAAACCATACCCGGCAAAGTTCAGCCGGTCGATCTCGGTGCCTTTGCTTATTAAATAGGAAACAACCGATTGCGCGCGGCTTTCCGACAGATTCTTGTTATATACAGCGCTGCCTTTGTTGTCGGTATGACCGGAGATCTCTATTTTGAGTTTTGGATTAACCGTCATCAGGTTCAGCAGGTTACTCAGTTCAATGTAGGATTCTGAGCGGAGTGATGCTTTATCATAATCAAAGAAAATATTGTTGAGCACAACTTTGTTTCCCACTTCAATTTTATTGAGTTTGATATTGCGGATAATTTCTTTGTAAGCTGCCGTATCTGATGATATGTTGATGTTGGCTGAATAAAACAAATAACCATCCGCATTCACCGTTATATTGTAATTTTTTCCGGAGGGTAACGACACAAGGTAATTTCCCGAAGCGGCATTGGAGTGGAGCTCCGTTACCCGTTCGTTCTTTTGATTGTCGGATATCTCAATGCGGGCTTCAATTGGTTTCCCAGTAAGGGAATCGGTTACGGTACCTTTAAGAAGTGTTAAAGAAGGTCCTTTGGGTTTTTCTTTTTTTTGCGGAATAAAACTGATCTCATAGACATCCTTTTTCCCCACATTGTCCTTGTGAAAGGTAGACGAATAATATGCGGTCTTTCCATTGGCCATCATTACAAAGAACAGATCATTTTCTGGTGTATTGATAGGTTCTCCGAGATTTTCGGGCTTGCTCCATTTGCCTTTTTCGAAAACACTTTTAAAAATATCATACTGGCCCTTACCGCCATGTCCGGTAGAGCTGAAATACAATGTTTTTCCATCGGGGTGAATGAATACTCCTTCTTCACTACCGGTGGAGTTAATCTCCGGCCCGATGTTTTGCGCTTTCCACCAGCCTCCGCCTTTTTTATCTTTGGTGCAATACCATATGTCTCTTCCCCCGAGTCCACCCTCGCGTTCACTCACAAAATAGATCGTGTTTCCATCGGGGGAAATACTTGCAGATGATTCGTGCTTTGAGGAATTGATCTGCTCAGGCATTTTGGTTGGCTCACTCCATTCGGTTCCTTTCAGAAATGATTCCCAGATATCCCCGTTGGCATTGATGTCGTCCCGGTATAGCAGCAGATGCTGACCGTCGTTGGAAATAGCGATAGCGGAGTTGAAGCGATCGGGCTCATTGATGGCCACCGATAGCGCCTCAGCGGCTTGCCATTTAGTTTTCTTCGATATGGAGGAATACACATTTTCCTTTCCTTCTTTCCCTTTTTTTATTTCTTTTTCAGTGAATGGTCTTCTTGAAGTGAAGATCATGATACTGCCATCGGCGGAGAT
>JACPDY010000137.1 GCA_016183775.1 Bacteroidota bacterium | reverse complement strand
CGCCCACTGCCCCTCTCAGAAATTTATCCTGAGCTTTTGTAGTAGGAGAGAGGTGATTAAGAGATGAGGTAACTTAACACTCATGGAAAACAAAAAACAAAAAATTTCCTTTAGATGTAAATCTTATAAATGATTAAGGAGCAGATTCTCTTGATTGTTCGCAGATAGTTAGTGATATCGGAAAAAAATTTAATATTACAATTCAGGATGCTGAATTTGAAAAGTTAAGAATCGCAGAAGATATTGTTAATTTTATTGAAAGGGCTAAAAACGTAAAAGGAACTCTATCCACTTAAGGTGTGGAGCCTTTGACCATACGTATATATGAATATAACTCTAACAATTCTAAAAATCTAATTTTTGAAACTATGCTAAAATGCCCGTATTATAAAGTGGAGCAAAGAGCAACTATGCCTTCAATGGGAAGAAAAACGGCTTTGAATTGTCGGTTTTGTAATAAAATAATGTTCGCAAAGGACAGGAGTTGCTGTGTGTTCTGTTCTTACGGACTAATCAATGCCCTGCTACGCAGAAGAAGGTGCAACTAAATTGATAAGTTATACCCAATTCAAAATTTCTTGTTACTATATTCGTTTTACTTAATAAATTTTTTATGAGAAAGAAAAATAACAAAATTGCACTGGTTACAGGCGGTACAGGTGGAATGGGTACTGCTATCTGCGAAAGATTATATAAAGATGGATATACCGTAGTTGCAAATTACAGAGATTTTACTAAAGCCATGAAATGGCGTGAAGAAGCAAAGAAATGGAGAGATGATCAGCTTAAAATGGGCTTTGAGATGAAAGTGGTGGAAGGAGATATTTCCAACTTTAAATCTGCCGAAAAAATGATGAAGCAGATAACCGAAGAAATAGGAGCGGTAGATGTTTTGGTAAACAACGCAGGTATAACAAGAGATTCAGCTCTTCATAAAATGACACCTCAGCAATGGTATGAAGTCATTGACACTAATCTTAATAGTGTATTTATTTGCACGCGCCTTGTGATTGAAGGAATGATAGCAAAAGGATGGGGTCGTATAATCAGTATTTCTTCTGTCAACGGACAAAAAGGTCAGTTTGGACAAAGTAATTATGCCGCAACAAAAGCAGGTATGTACGGTTTCTCAAAATCATTGGCTTTGGAAGTCGCTAAAAAAGGAATTACCGTAAATACGGTTTCTCCCGGATACATTGGCACTGCTATGGTAATGGCAATTAAGGAAGATATACGCGATAAAATTATTGCTCAGGTACCGCAAGGCCGATTAGGTACTCCCGAAGAGGTTGCTGCCGCTGTTGCTTATTTAGCTTCCCATGATGCACGTTATATAACGGGTTCAAACATTGCCATCAATGGGGGGTTACACATGTTCTAAACTGATGTAAAAATTTGACAATCAAATAAGTTCATCATCAAATTAGTACATCTTCAAATTATCAAATTAATAAAATGCACTATAAAACTTTCGATAACCAGCGTATTTATTATGAATTAATTGGCAACAAAAAATCCAATAAATATTTAATTTTTCTGAATGGTATCTCCCAATCTACCATTGCGTGGAATCTCATAGTTCCTGCTTTTGTGAATGAATATCAACTGATTTTATGTGATTTTATTTTTCAGGGGCAATCCGATAAGCAAGGTGATGTACGAAATTTTGATCAACACGCTGCCGATATATTCGGATTAATCAATTCATTAAATATTAATAAAATAAGCTTGATTGGAATATCTTACGGAAGTTTGGTGGCACAACATTTTGCATTGAATTATCCTGAAAAAGTAGACAAGCTGATATTGCTTTCCACATTTGCGCATAAAACACCTTATTATGAAGCCGTTGAATTGGCCTGGCAGAAAACACTTGATAGCGGAGGATATGCACTTATGTTCGATGTTATGCTTCCCATGGTGTTAGGTGAAAACTATTTTGAACATCCGCTCATTCCTATTGATACGCTTAGAACTATGAGGCAAGCTATGAATAAGGATCCGGAGGCATTGAAAAAATTAATGCAAGCAACCCAACAAAGAGCCGACTATCGCGAAAAATTAAAAGCGATAAAAAATCCTACAATCATTATTCATGGAGAAAAAGATATGTTACTGCTTGTACACATGGGAAAAGCCGTGGCTGATTCCATCCCGGGAAGCCGGTTCGAGATTATTGGTGGAGCCGGGCATACACTCAACCTGGAAGCAACTCACCAAACAATAAAACTAATAACAGGATTTATTTGAAATATAATAGAGTTTATCCCGATTAGAGTTTTTAGTTAACTAATCATTTGATTATCAATATATTTCAACAATATGCGAATGTTTTTTCAGGATTTATTGTGCCAGCAAATCCTATATGTCAATAAAATAAAGGCGTTCATGAACTTTATGTTTTTATTAAACAAGTAATTGTTACTTAATCGGTATAAACTCTAATAGATGAAATAATTCGGCTGATAAGGAAGATGCCAAGCCTTTGGACATGAAAAGCCATTTGAGAATCAATAAGAATAAATTATATATACGAATGAAAAGTAAAACATCTTTAATAACCGGAAGTACCAGCGGCATTGGATTAGGTATTGCCCGGGAATTTGCTAAAGCAGGATACAATATTGTTTTTAACGGATTGGAAAAAGAAGGACAGGAAATCGCCACTGCAATAGGAAAAGAGTGTGATGTTGACATCTTCTATTCACCAGCCAACCTGCTTAATCCTGCTGAAATCACGTTAATGATCAAAAAAGCTTTAGGTAAATATGGACATATAGATGTACTGGTGAATAACGCGGGCATTCAGCATGTATCACCCATAGAGAATTTTCCGCTGGAAAAATGGAATGATATTATAAGCGTTAATTTAACTGCTGCATTTTGTGCAGCTAAAGAAGTCTGGCCGGGAATGAAAGAAAAAAAATGGGGAAGAATTATTAACGTTTCATCCGCCCATGGAATAGTTGCTTCTGAATACAAATCTGCATACGTAGCTTCTAAACACGGTCTGGTAGGATTAACGAAAGTATTAGCATTGGAAGGCGCAGTAGTTGGAATAACGGCAAACGCTATTTGCCCCGGTTATGTTAAAACACCTTTGGTGGAAAAACAAATTGCAGAGCAGGTATTAGCACATGACCTTTCTGAAAAGGAAGTAATGCAAAAAATCATGTTGGGAAAACATGCTATCAAAGAATTTGTACGCAGTGATTCGATAGGGGCATTAGCATTGTTTTTAGCTTCCGACAATGCCTCGATGATCACTGGCACGGCTATTCCAATTGATGGTGGATGGGCTGCACAATAATGTTAGGTCGCTAATCCCTGGTCAGGTTTAAATTTGTAACTGATAATTGTAATTATACAAATAACTAAATTTACCCCAATCCCCCGAGTTAACGGCTATTATGCCAATTGCATTTTAAAATTGCTTGTGTGATAGGCTGGAAATACCAATTGATATTATGCCAGGGGGATGCGCAATCGGCTAATTTATATTTGATGATATTATTCACCATTTTGATAAAATGAACTGGTACTTACTTCCACTTTCTGAAATAACAGAGGCATTAAACACAACTCCATCAGGCATTGATAATGCAACGGTTTCGCAACAACTGGAGGGGCATGGGAAAAGCCAGATTGAGGACAAAAAAAGGAAAACTGTTTTTCAGATGCTGCTGCATCAGGTAATGGATTTTATGATTCTTATCCTTGTCGGAGCGATACCGCAGATGTTGAAGAGGTGAAGTCCGATAAACGAGCCATCGGTGGATATGAAATTGATGGTAATACTAATTATAAATATTAATTAGTCCAATTAATGTTTGAAAAAACATAGCCAAATCCACAAATTTTCCTGACACTTTGTTCGGTGATCTTGTTTAGCTCAACTGTAATGAAGTCACTCACTTCATCCAGAGTCCTATGAAGTTTGTTGGTAAATTTTCTTTTGAAAATCTCCCACATGTTTTCAGTAACCCCCTTTCAAAGTACATCTTGCACTTAACAGCGTATAAAAAAAAATTTCGTAGCAAAATAATAAGCTATGGAAAACACCATCACCGCAAGAAAAATCCGGAAACGTTACACCGCAGAGGAAATCCAATCCTTCCTGGATCAATGGCAATCAAGCGGGCAAAGCACAAAAACATTTTGCCAGGAGCATAATTTGGGCTATTACGCCTTTTGCAGTTGGAAAAAGCGAAGCAATCAACACCCCAAAAAAGTGACGGTAAGTCCATCGGCCTTTGTGCCCTTGAAAGTGAAGCAAGCACGGATAGGGACAGTGTTTGCAGAAATAAATTTTTCAAATGGCAATCAATTGACTGTTTACTCATCGGTTCCGGCCATTTTTCTAAAAAACATTTTGCGCTGAGTGGTCATCAGCTTAAGCAAATCCCATCAGTTTTACATTTACCGCAAGGCTGCCGACATGCGCAAAGGCTTTGATGGTTTATGTGGATTAGTACACAATGAGTTTTTGCAAAATCCTTTAAGCGGATCGGTGTACATATTTTTCAATCGCCCCAAAAACCGGATTAAGCTATTGCATTGGCAAGGCGATGGCTTTGCGGTTTTTTATAAGCGATTGGAAAAAGGCACATACGAACTTCCTCAGATAAAAGCTGAATCAACGCATGCTGAAATTTCCGCTCAACAACTGCTGTTGATCTTGGAAGGCATCTCGCTTTTATCAATAAAAAAAAGGAAGCGATATGAACAAAAAGCTGTTTGAAAATAGTGATAAATGTTCAATAAAATCAATGCTTTCAGGCGTATATTTGTTTCGTGGTTAAAACGTATAAAAATACTTCTAAAGAAGAACTCATTACAGAATTAATTGCCAGCAAAGAAGAACTAAGCGAAAAAGATCTTACCATTACCCAGCTTCAGGAACAATTAACTCAGATCAAAAAACTAATTTACGGCAGCAAAAGTGAACGGTTTGTTCCATCCGAAAATCCACAGCAGGTTGTAATTGATTTTGATCTTCCATCGGATAAAGAAACAGCATCGGATAAAACGCAAAAGATATCTTACATCCGCCGCAAGGCGAAACAAAATAAAGTTGTATCAACCGGAAGAACGGCAATACCTGCCCATCTGCCAAGAGTGGAAATTGTGATCGAACCCAAAGAAGATGTAACAGGATTAAAAAAGATTGGCGAAGAAATAACCGAAGAACTGGAACTGGAACCCGCACATTTTGTTGTAAAGAAATACATCCGTCCAAAATATGTAAAAGCGGATGGTGATGGAATACTTGTGGGATCGCTTCATTCACGCCCCATAGATAAAGGCATTCCTGGACCGGGATTTTTAGCAACAATACTTACAGATAAATATTTAGATCATTTACCGCTCTACCGGCAAATGAAGCGTTACGAACGCATGGGGGTGAAATTAGATGATTCTACTTTTTCATCCTGGGTGCAGGCCTGTTGCAGGTTGATAGAGCCCTTGTATGATGAATTAAAAAAACAAGTACTCAGTGAAACATATTTACAGGCCGATGAAACTCCGATAAAAGTACTTGATCCTTCAAAGAAGGGAACTACACACCGTGGGTATTATTGGGTGTATCATTCTCCGCACAAGCGTTTAGTTTTGTTTGATTACCGTGAAGGCCGTGGCCGTGAAGGACCATCAGAAATGCTCAAAGATTTTTTAGGTTTTTTGCAAACCGATGGGTATGGTGTGTATGATGATTTTGATAAGAGAGACAGTATAACTCATGTCAACTGTTGGGCTCATGCACGGCGTATGTTTGATGAAGCGCTGGACAACGACAAAACAAGAGCGGAATTTGCTCTTGTAAAAATCCAGCAGCTCTATGAGATAGAACGGCAGGCAAGAGAGGAAAGTTATACTTATGAACAACGGCATCACTTGCGTCAGGTAAAGGCGTTACCTGTACTGAGTGAACTGCAACATTGGCTAAAGGGTAACTTTAATCAGGTAACACCAAAGGGTTTAATCGGCAAAGCCATTTTGTATATGGTAGCACGCTGGACAAAACTTTACCGCTACACTCAAAGCGGAGAACTTGAAATTGATAACAACCTTGTGGAAAACGCTATCCGTCCGGTCGCATTTGGAAGAAAAAATTATTTATTTGCAGGCTCGCACCAGGCTGCAAAACGTGCCGGTATGGTTTACTCTTTGCTTGCAAGTTGCAAACACAACAATATCGAACCCAACACTTGGCTAAAAAACCCAACACTTGGCTAAAAAATATTTTACAAATCCTGCCTGATTATAAAGTGAACAGACTTCACGAATTACTCCCTTCAAAAAAATCTGTGTAAATAAGTTTTCTTAGCCTCGCAATAGGGAGTTTACAAGAGGGATACTGTAATTCCTACATTGAAGATTAACTTCTTCAAAGTTGCGTTGTGCAAGGGTTGGGCCAATGCATAACACAATTGAGATAAGAAGAGTTAGCTTTTTTGCTCTGTAGATCTGATCTATGTAAAGTGTTTTTATCAATTCAGCACTTTATTAATGCAATGATACAATGATTAAGGTGTATTAAGGCCAATATTCACACTGCAGCCATTTTTGTCTTTAATATTTACAATGTAAATGCCCGGACAAAGCTGATTCTTATATCTTTTAATGTATCCATCAGGCCACGAGTAACTATATGGGCTTGTACCACCTGTGGCATTTACCAATACCCATTCTTTACAACCGCAGCCTGCACAGGCAGAAGTACCTTTAGCAAATTGCCCGCTTAATGGCGGCGGTGAAATTATTGATGCGGTTGAGATGGCTGTGCAGCCTTTACTATCTGTTACAGTTACAGAATAGATCTGAGATGTGAGATTTGAGATCTGAGATGTGGTTCCGCCATTACTCCAATTATAGCTAAATGCAGGACTGCCTCCTGCAACTGCAGTTACTGAACCATTATTCCCTCCATTACAACTTACATTAGTAGCAGTTGTTATTATACTTACAGCAGGATTAACTGTTACTACAGCTGTGGAAGTGGATGTATTCCCTCCAGCATCTTTTATAATTACCGTATAAGTTGTAGTTGTTACAGGACAAGGATTTATATTCTGTGTTGTGGCGCCAGTACTCCAGAAGTAAGTATAAGGACTGGTACCTCCGATGCTATTGGAGATTAAGATGGTGCATTGGCCTGGACATACGGATGCGCTGTTGACACTAATAACAGGGCCATCGCAATTTGCTGATGTAAGGGTAATTGATACAGCTTTGGAAGGAATACATGTTGGACATCCGGAACTTGAAACAGTAACAGTGTATGTCCCCTGGCAAAGGCCCGTAATAGTGTTGTTGGTGCTAATGGTATTTACCGTTTGAATTCCATTGCTCCAAGTATAATTATACGGGGGCATACCGCAAGTAACATTAACCGTAGCTGTACCATTGCAAATGCATACGTCAGGATTGACAAATGCAGGAGATAATATTATTGGTGTAGGGGTAAATTTTAGTATGAAAGCATCATCCGCAACCGTGCCACCACTGGCATTATTCGCCTGATAATAAGCTCCTGAACCTTGATTAACAGTTTGGCCACCCGAACCCCACATTTCGCCAACAACATATAAAGCGCAACCCATTTTATCGGTAACTAAACTGGTGCCAAAATCTGTACTTGTGCTTGAATTATAGGCGGTAGCCCATTTACGAACGCCTATGGTATCAAACGCAAGTATTATTTGACTCCAATCATTAGGCGGATATGCAAAATAGGAACAACCCGGATCATATGCAGGCCAAGACACTTGCGAAGATCTGGTCATCGCCGTTTCTCCGGTTATATAGATAGTACAATTATTATCATATGTAATTCCATTGAATTGACAATATGTGTAATATGTTGACCATTTAAGTACCCCCGAAGAATTAAACTTTGAAATAAACCCATCAAGACCATTTGGGCCAGTACCTTGATAATAAGCTCCGCCACCTGGATCCTTCGTTGGTAAACCCGATTCGGATTGACCTGCTATATATACATTTCCATAAGAATCTGTTGTAACTGTACGTGGTACAGAACCAGGAAAATAAGTGGACCATAAAAGTACTCCTGAATTATTGAATTTGGCAATAAAACCAGTCATCCCAAAAAATTTACCAGGAGTAAATACATTCTGAAAAAAAGCACCACTACCAGGATCTTTTAAGGGAAAACCCATATCGGACCGGGTAGCTCCTGTTATATATATATTACCCAGTTTATCAATTGTTAAACTTCTACAACCCCTGTCGGCAGCCAACTGAGGCCCATATTGTTCATTATTATTGCCTCCGAAATATGTTGACCATACCAATAAACAGGACGAATTAAACTTCGCTATAAATGCATCATTTTTGAAATTTGCAGGTTGGTAATATGCACCAGCACCAGGGTCCACAGTTGGAAGTGTACCTGAAGTAGTACCAATTACGAATATGTTACCTAATTTGTCTGCTTCGACACTATATCCGCTCATGAAACTGCCTAAAATTGTACTATTTCCTCCCAAAAAAGTAGACCATATCATAGATGTTGAAGGGTTAAATTTTGCAACAAAGGCTGCATTAGGGCCGCTGAAAACAGATTGATTATATGCCCCTGCCAAACTTAAAATCGGAAAACCAGCTGAAGATGTGGTCCACCCGGTAACGCAAATATTATCTGAGCTATCAAGGTCAATGCCAAAAACACCATCATCTCCTGACCCTCCAAGGTAAGTTGCCCATAAAATTGCTCCGGTGCTGTTGAATTTAACTATCCATCCGTCCCACTTCCCGGCAAGAGTACCATCAAAATATCCACCGGCTGATTTCTTTGCAGGAAAATTTGTGGAAGATATTACTCCTCCTATGTATATATTACCAGCCATATCAATTCGTATATCGATAAAACCATCGGCGGAATTTCCTCCGGCCCCACCGACATACGTTGCCCATACTAATTGTGGATCAATGATAAGGGTTTGAGTATTACTATAGTTATCAAGTTGAAATCCGATTTCTGTTTCTATAAGAGACTTTGATTGAGCCGATATTTTAATAAATTTTGCATTGACATTTTCCCTGTTTTCTTGCATAAAGCATACCGGAGCGTTTTCTGTAAGGTTTCCGTTTGACGTATTAATAATGATATTGCCATCCGCATTAATTTGTAGTTCTTTTTTTGATCTGTAGAGTAATGTTATCTGATTAGGGTCCGCTCCCGGATGTACTATAAAATCATATTTGAATCCGTCTTTATTCGAATTATATAAAATCCAATCAATTCCAGGATAAATATCTTTTATTGTAATTTTTTCAAAAGCGTGTACCTCCTTTATTCCCAGAGGACAATGTTCCAAATAATAATAATTTCCCCAGCCAGAGGCACCTTCTTTAACAATATTCTCCCTTTTTATATCTCCACCTTTTAAGTCCATATCAACACGGGCCCAATCAATTTTTATTTCCTCCTCCTTTTTCGGCAATGCCTTCAAAGAAGAATTCTCTGCATCTTTTTTTTCTACCTTTATAAAGTTGTACGTAAGACCTTTTTCTGTAACAAACACTTCCACACCCGGAGCTGAAGCCTTAAACAATACAAATGGCACAGTATTTCCATCCAGATCCATCATCTGTCCCTTGTTCTCAAGGAAAGTTATGGGCTGATTATGTACCCATTGTTTTGCATTTTCTTTAAGCTTAGAATTATCTGTTTTCGCTAAATTTCCCGAAGCGGAATGTCTATTCGTTTCCATCAATTGTGCCAATACATTTTCACTGAAATGCAGGCTGGCAATTATAACAATAATTGCTGATAATCTTTTTCTGCTACTATTCATTGGTCTCATTCGTTAGTTGAAACTATGCACTTTCAATGCAAGACTTTCAGTTTCTAAAAACATTTTTTTTCAGACAAGGCACTTTTACAGGCAATAGCTCAACGACCTCTCGCCGAAAAAAGTAACGAAGTATGAGGAAAAAAGGCGCCATAGCAAAATGCAGGGATAAATTTTAAACAACCTCTAAAACGGGAATCACATTTAAACTTTTGATTTGCAGATTTGCACTTAAAGTGTTTCAAAACCAAAAGTTTTTCTTAAGTAAGGCCAATATTCACACTGCAATCACCCATCCATTCAATATAATTTTCGATCTACAGTAAAGTTCAGCTATAAAAACGTATTAGTCAAGTATAAAATGTTCCAAAAGTCCAAAGTCCGATTTTGAATTTTTGAGACAAAAAAGTACATTTGATTGTCGCCAACTTTTCAAAATAGCTAACGCTTACACATCTCACCCATAATAATGAAAACTCCCTCAGACGAGCTTTTTAAGCTGATAAGATCGCTCACTCCCAATGAAAAAAGGCACTTCAAACTAAGTGTAATTGGCAGCGGAGAAAAAAGTTACATGAAACTATTTGACCTGATCGACAACCAGGAAAGTTATAACGAAGCGTTGATCGTACAGCAATTAAAAAATCATCCCATTTTACCAAACCTGAAAAAATGGAAAACATATATTTTCGAGGTTATTCTACGAAGCCTTGAGGCATTCCATCGTGATGATGATACCGAATCGATCATTGAAAGAGAATTACAGCGCAGCCGTATCTTACACAACAAGGGCCTTTTACATCAATCGGGACAACACCTGAAAAAGGCACGAAAACTGGTTGCCAGTTCAGAAAACTACGAATACCTGCTAAGTCTTAATAAACTGGATTATCTGAACTTAATTGCAGATCCACAACCCGACAAAGCAAAAACTTATGTCAGGAATGAAGCAGTAAAAGACAGCGAACAGTTGGAATCTGTTAAAATAAGTATGCAATACAGAGAGTTACTGTTCAGGATAATGCCCTTTGCTTTATCCGCCAAAACTGATCCCCTGAAAAAAAATGACATGCGCTTAATTAAATTCATAAGGCATCCCCTTATGATATCCGGCGCTAAAGACCGTTCATTTATTTGTCAGCACTACTACCACCTGATCCGTAATATTCTTTTATCAATTCGAAAAACGTGGACAAAAAACGATTGCATTAAGCAAAAAAAATGGATCGCACATATAGAATCCGACAAGACAAAACTATATGAAAGAAGCAGCTATTACCTGAATGCCATAAACTACATGATCATTACCCTGGCAAAAACAGGTGCCATCGGAAAAATAGAACATTACTTTTTAAAGTTTCTGCATTTCGTCCAACACCTCCCACTAAAAAAAAGAAACAGGGAGTCACGTGCGTTGATCTCTTCCATAATAAATAATTATATTCTCGTTCAGCTAATGGAATTCAATGCCAATAAAGCGATCGAAGCCTGGGATTATATGCAAAAAACAGGCGGACACCTAGAGAGAAGCCAATATTCGAATATTATGCTTTATTCCAATCTGATCTATGCCTACTTTCTTTCAGGTGATCATCGCAGGGCACTTTATTTTGCCAACAAAATTAGTAGTGACAAAATATTCGTAAACAAAAGGAACCTGGCCAGCCTCAATATTTTTTTAATGATGATACACTATGAGCTTGGTAATTACGAAGTGTTGAATTACATGGCAAGATCGACACATCGCTACCTGGTAAAAAGCGGTAAATACTCAGAGTACGATAAACTTATTTTAAATTATTTTGAACGCAAATTATCAAGGCCGACTGACAAAAAGGAAGAAGGACAGATCTTTTCATCCTGGAAAAGGGAACTTTCCAAATTATCAAAAAGATCCTCGTTATATCTTGATACAAATTCGCTCTTCGACTTCAGCTATTGGCTCGATAGCAAAATTGAACGAAAAACTTTTGCCGAGGTTATGAAAAGAAAATCAATGCAAGATATTCGTTAATCATTGTTAGTTGAGGATGAAAACGAAGGGAGAAGTACGGATCACAAATTTGCCTTTATATCGAGTAAAAACCGTTTGATGCCGGTAAGCGTTTTAACCACCTCTGCACCGGATGTAACTTCCTTAAAGTTCAGCTTCAGCTTTTCTTTTGCTCCCTGTAAAGTATAGCCTCTTTCCTTCACCAGGTGAAATATAATATAAAAATTATCCACATCGGCCTGGGTAAAAAGGCGATTACCTTTTTTATTCTTCTGGGGTTTAATAATATCAAATTCCTTTTCCCAAAAGCGAATAAGGGAAGGATTTACCTTGAATTGTTCGGCCACTTCGCCGATGGAGTAATACAGTTTTTGAGTTTCCTTTTCTTTGTATGGCATGGTTGGATGAATGTTATTGGTTGTCGGTTGTCGGTTGTTAGGTTTAACCACCCACTGACAACTGACAACCAACAACTGACAACTCTCTTTACTGCGCCGGCACTAAAATAAATGTAGATTTCTTTCCTCCGCTTACGCCACTGCTTACAAATTTATCAGCGCTGATCTCATCAACATTCATGGTATCCGCCTTTTGCTTGTCATCTACAATAACTACTTGCTTACCATCTTCTGATAAAGTCCAAGTGCCTTTTACATTTTGTGTTTGACCCATAACAGACATGTTGGCTTCAAAAGTTCCATCATTTTTATAATCAAGGGTACTCTTTTTCATTTCTTCCATATACGATTCAACCATTTTAACCTGCTGAACATATTGGGACTTCATTGTGGAATCCTTAGTGGTATCGGCAGCAGCTTTCATCTGGGCCATTTGCTCATCCATTCCATCCACTTTAAATTCAGAGATCTGCCATTTCCTGGCAAGCATTTCTTTGGTCTTGTTGCCTCCGCAACTCATAAATATCACGGTGGCTATAGCCAATGTGAATAAAGTGCTTATCGATTTTTTCATTTATTTATTATTGTTTTAAATTTGAGAACAAAGCAAATACTATTTTCGTGAATTTCATAATATTATGCGTGCTTTTTACCATTATTATCTCAACAAATCATCATTCAAATTAACGAGTAATTTTCAATTCATCCAGCCGGGGTTCATACTGCCGCATCCTGCCCTTTTCAAATGTGTAAATAGCCTTACTCAGATCAAGTAAAAAAGGGAATCCGATCTCTTTGTATTCATATTTATTGTCGTTTATAACTCCATCTTTATTCACATAAATAACGGCCGACAGCATAAATTCAATTTTATTTTTGTAATCGACTATATATGCACAATCGCTCAGATAGCCATACGACTGGCCAACTACATTAAATATCCGCAAAGTATCCGAACTGACCCGCGATTTATTATTTCTTCCATAAATAAAATACTTTTTAAAGCTGTCGAAGTATTTTTCTTTGTTGTATAAGGGGCCGGCTGACTCACGCGGATACATGGACATGTTTTTAAGTAAAAGCATGCGGTCGGATTCTGTCAATTCAAAACGCTTTTTTTCATTAACAGAACCCGGAAAAATTACAGACTGAAGCATCTCATTCACATCACTTAACGATAGATAATTTGAATAGGTAAAATCTTTGGGGCCATTCACATACTTATCATTCCTGTCTAAATAGCCCCTTCCCTTTTTAACCTGTCCCAAAGGAGGATCATATTTCATCTTATTCTCTTGCGCATCCTTTATATATAGCAGCTTCCCCGTTGAATCGAAAAAAGAAACCCGGTTGGTAAACCTGTTCAGCTCCAGGCTGCAATCCGCATCAAACCTGTTAAGGATACGGGTTGAACTATAGCCTTTTGAGTTCAGTGTGTTGTGAATATATTCCTGTCCAAGGAATTCATAGATCCTATTATACGCTTCATTGTCGCTTACCAATAACATACGTTTCAGATAATTCGCCACCGAAGGTTTGTCATTTACTGCGGTGGGATCAATGTAAACTTTCTTCTGGCATGCATTGGTGCTATCTGTCAGCATTACGGTGTTTAAAGTAAGCCCTTTGTCATTTAACGAATTTATTTTTTCGATCGCCAATAACGAACATGGCAGCTTAACAAGGCTGGCGGGATAGAAGAATTCCCTGTTTACAGGTCCGTAATAATAGCGCTTTAAGGAAGGTATATTAAGCGAATCACGATCAATTTGCGTATAAATAACCTGCACCCCGTAACCGGCAGGATTATTGAGAATTTCTTTAAAATATGCCGGATTTGATTTTAGAATACCATAAACAAGCCCCGTGTCATTTTTTGAAATTCCGGGAACTTGTTGTGTGTTGATTATTTTTGGCAGCTGCGCGAACAAACAACTACTAAAAACTGTTAAAATGACCAACGAAACAAGATTTTTTTTTACCGACATGGATGGGCTAAATGACTGTTTTGGCAAGCGTTACATGCAGACAAAGAAACATGATTTTACTTCGGTATGCAAAATAAAATACCTAATTTAGAGTTTGCATTTAAAAGTCCTCCCTTTGACAAAAAGAGCACTGACATTAGTCCTGTTTTTCCTCGTTACAATAAGCCTTTGTAAGGCCACACATAACCGGGCAGGGGAAATTACATATAAATGGATATCGGGTACCACTTACGAAGTTACCGTTACGACTTACACGAAAGAAGACAGCCAGGCCGACCGTTGCGAATTGACCATTTATTTTGGTGATGGAGACAGCTGCATTGCAGGGCGAACCAATGGCGACAAATCCCTTAGCTGTGCGCCTTATGGCATGGGCGTATCCCTTGGAAATAACATCAGGATGAACACCTACACGTGCAGCCATCAATTTCCCGGACCGGGTAATTATTGTATCTCCATGGAAGACCCTAATCGCAATGGCGGGGTTATTAACATTCCCAATTCAATTAATACTGTATTTTTTATCCGCACCTGCCTTATAATTAACCCATTCTTAGGAACAGGGAATAACAGTTCACCTGTACTTCTTAACCCGCCTATCGACAATGGCTGTACTGGTCGTTGTTTCTATCACAACCCCGGCGCATACGATCCCGATGGCGATAGTCTTTCTTTTAAGCTTGTTGCCTGTCTTGAAGCCGGTGGCAGCCCTATACTTGGTTACCGTCTCCCTAATATTTCTGCCGCAGGAACGGTAACAGGCTCACTCACACTCGACCCGCTGACAGGTGATATAGCGTGGTGCAACCCTGTGCAGATCGGCGAATACAACATAGCTATTCTTATAGAAGAATGGCGTAATGGATACCTGATAGGTAATGTTGAACGTGATATGCAAATCACCGTTACCGCCTGCAGCAATACTCCTCCCGATTTCTTTCCCCTGAACGATACATGTGTGGAAGCGGGTACACTTGTTACATTTCCTGTAACCGCTTATGATATTGATAAAAACAATGTTACGCTAACTGCTGTTGGCGGACCGCTGAGCCCTTTTGTCGTTATCCCTAAAGCTACGTTTGCCACAGGTTTTGGAGGTGATACCATAAGTTCAACATTCTCATGGAATACTATATGCAGCCATGTCCGTAAGCAGCCTTATATTGTTTCGTTCAAAGCGAAAGATGATGCCGCGAACATTCCGCTGGTTAATTTTAAAACAATAAACATTACTGTTGTCGCGCCCTCGCCGAAAAATGTGACCGCTACTCCTTCGGGGTCAAGCATGATCGTTAACTGGACGGCAAACATTTGCAGCGGTGTTGCAGGATATAAAATATACAGAAAGGACTCCTGCTCCAACTGGCAGCACGGGCCCTGCGACAAGGGAGTTTCCGCACTATCCGGATATACTTTGATCGGCACAAGCACTACAACCAGCTTTGTTGATAACAACAACGGGGAAGGGCTTATTCATGGCATTGATTATTCGTATATAGTTGTCACTGTTTTCAATGATGGTTCGGAAAGTTTTGCCTCGGCAAAAGCATGTTCGAAGCTTATTAAGGATGTTCCGATTATAACCAATGTGGATGTTTTTACAACCAACACTTCAACCGGCCGGATCATGATCAAGTGGATCAAACCCGTCGCCGATCCGCTTAACCTCGATACGCTGCTTTATCCCGGACCGTACCAATACCGCTTAATGCGCACAACCGGATTTTTCGGAACAACTTTTTCACAGATTGTAACATTCTCAAGTCCGTATTTTGGTTCGCTTAACGACACCTCCTACCTGGATACGCTTCTCAACACAAGTAATACTCCTTACAAATACCGGATTGATTTTTATACCAATGACACAAATAATACTCAAAATGTGTTTAAAGGGTCGACGCACAATGCTTCATCAGTTTACCTGTCTATCGCTCCTGCCGACAATAAGCTGGTGTTATCATGGGAAGAATATGTTCCCTGGAAAAACACCCGCTATGTGATATACAAATACAATACCGGTACATCTGTATTTGATTCTCTTACCGAAACCTCTTTGAAAACATATACTGACACCGGTTTGATCAATGGCCGGCAATATTGTTACAAAGTAAAAAGTATCGGAGCTTATTCCGATCCGGGCATACCAAGCCCGCTAATCAATTACTCTGAAGAAAAATGTGCCAGCCCTGATGACAAACAAGCTCCCTGCGCTCCCAAACTTGATATTGCCGGGGATTGTGATCTGGTTTATAACTATTTAAAATGGACCAATCCTAACAACAGCGGTTGTGGAACTGATGATGTGGTCCGCTATAAGATTTATTATACACCTGTTGAAAATACACCTTTCCAGTTATTGGATTCAACTGCGCTCTATAATTCTACCGACACAAGCTACCTTCACAATAATATTACATCAATTGCCGGCTGTTATGTAGTTACAGCCATTGATAGTTTCAACAATGAAAGTGTAAACAGCAATGTTATTTGCATAGACAATTGCCCCCTGTATGAACTTCCCAATGTATTCACCCCTGATGGAGACGGAAGGAACGATCATTTTAAACCTTTACCTTATAAATTTGTTAAAGACATTGATATTAAAATTTATGACCGCTGGGGACTTATTGTATTTGAAACTAATGATCCTAATATCAGATGGGATGGCAGAAGCAAAGACAGCAAATTACCTTGCTCCGATGGTACGTATTACTACACCTGTATTGTTAATGAGATACGTGTGGCCGGCATTAAACCCCGTACCCTTAAAGGATTTTTGCAGCTTATTAATAGTAAGGGAAATCCAGCCAGCCAATAATTATGTTTACCGGGATTATTGAAGCTTTAGGGAAAATTGTTTCTTTGAAAAAAGAAGGTGGCAATCTACACATTACTGTCTCCTCACCCATTTCATCCGGATTAAAAGTTGACCAAAGTGTAGCGCACAATGGCGTATGCCTGACTGTTGTTTCGACAGACGCATCTTCCCAAACCCATACTATAACTGCTATACAGGAAACACTTTCAAAAACAAATCTTGGATCCGTCAAAATTGGTGATACGATTAACCTGGAACGCAGCCTAAAAGTCGGCGACCGGCTGGACGGCCACATTGTTCAAGGCCATGTAGACACCACCGCGATATGTGAAAAAACAGAGGAGCAAAACGGAAGCAAAATATTTACTTTTATATACCCGGAAAGTGAAAGACAAATAACGGTCGAGAAAGGATCCGTTTGTGTGAATGGTATAAGTCTTACCGTTATTCACTCACAGGACCATCGCTTTTCAGTGGCAATAATCCCGTATACTTACGATAACACTACTTTTAAAACACTTAAAGCCGGAGATACGGTGAATATTGAATTTGATATACTCGGAAAGTATGCGGCGAAAATGCTATCCCGGCAATTGAACATGAATACCTGAACTGCCTATCCCTTCGCTTCAACAGTTGAATATTTGTGCATAAATTCTTCTGCACGCTCAACAATTTCAGTAGAACCTATAAACAATGGCGTGCGCTGGTGCAAGGATTTGGTCTCAAGTTCAAGAATACGGCCAAAACCATCCGTCGCTTTTCCACCTGCCTGCTCAATAATAAATGCCAATGGGTTACATTCATACAACAAACGTAATTTCCCCTTTGGAGAAGTTGAAGTAGTCGGGTAAATAAACACACCGCCATATAACAGATTGCGATGAATATCGGCAACAGCAGAACCAATATAACGTGATGAATATGGGCGATTACTGGCCTTATCTTCTTCCTGGCACCACTTTATGAATTTCTTAACCCCATCAGGGAAATGAACATAATTACCCTCATTGATGGAGTATATTTTACCACTCTTGGGGATCTTTATATTTGGATGCGACAAACAAAATTCACCGATGGATGGATCGAGCGTAAAACCATTGACCCCTTTACCTGTTGTATATACCATCATTGTGGACGAACCGAAAATAACATATCCGGCAGCCACTTGTTCTGTACCACGCTGCATAAAATCTTCGAGTGTTCCTGGACCATTCAAACTTACCCTGCGATAGATGGAAAATATAGTACCCACTGACACATTCACATCAATGTTTGAAGAGCCGTCAAGCGGATCAAAGGCCACTACATACCTTGCATTTACCGATTGATGATTCTCAATAGGAATTATATCCTCGTTTTCCTCCGATGCAATGGCGCAACATTCACCCCCAACGGTCAAAGCAGCTATAAGCTGTTCATTGGCAAATACATCCAGTTTCTTAACCTGTTCTCCCTGGATATTGGTTTCTCCGGCTTCACCAAGTATATCGGCCAGGCCGGCTTTATTTACTTCACGGTTAATTATCTTTGAAGCGATACCAATATCTCGTAACAACCTGGATAATTCCCCTTTCGCATAAGGAAAATCCGATTGCTTCTCTATTATAAACTGTCCTAATGTCTTAACCTTGCTCATATTTAATATAATTTGAGTTTCTTTAATTTGAACATTACGAATATACCGAAAATCGAGGATTCAGGAGTACTGATTTTTAATGTATTCCTTGCCAAATGCAAAAAAACCTATTTTTGTCAACTTTGCGTACATTGAAAAAAATACTTTAATTTCAATGACCCATGTGGGTATTTTCAAAAACGGGCCACTCTACCCTGACCATATACTATGATAAGAAAAGGCTTTAAAGAAGATCTACCGGCTGTGTTAAACCTTATAAAGGAATTGGCTGAGTTTGAAAAGGAACCCCATGAAGTTGTGGTGACCCTGCAGGATATGGAGCATGACGGGTTTGGTGAAAACCCGATATTTAAATTTTTTGTCGCTGAAGTTGACAAAAAAATTGTCGGGATGGCTCTCTATTTTATAAAATATTCAACATGGAAGGGCAAATGTGTATACCTGGATGACATAATAGTAACGCAACCATATCGCCGGAAAGGGATCGGAAAATTATTGTTTGAAGCTGTTGTGAAAGCAACAGTTGAAATGAGGGCGCGTCGGTTGGAATGGCAGGTGTTGGACTGGAATACTCCTGCGATCGAGTTTTATAAACAGTATGATTCCAAATTTATGAAGGCATGGTTGAGTTGCAGGCTGACAGATGAGCAGCTCAACAAATTCGGAGCGCAACTCAAACTCCAGAAAAACTGATCAATATAAATTTATGAAAGTATTCAAATTTGGCGGAGCGTCAGTTAAGGATGCGGGATCGGTAAAAAATGTTGCACATATTTTAAAATTTTTCCCGGATGAAAATCTGATCGTAGTGGTTTCTGCAATGGGAAAAACAACCAATGCCCTTGAAAGACTTACTAACGCCTTTTATTATCGCAAAGAAAATCTTAGACAAATTCTGGATGAAATAAAAAAATTTCATATTGATATAGTCGAACAGCTTTTTACTGATAAAACTCATCCGGTATATAATGAACTAAACAACACGTTTGTAGAACTGGATTGGGCCATTGAAGGAGAACCCGTCCCATCATTTGATCAACAGTATGATCAGATAGTGAGTATAGGTGAAGTAATTTCTACAAAGATCATCAGCGCTTATCTGAATGAAAATGGGATCAAAAACAGATGGGAAGATGTGCGCGATTTCATAAAAACGGATAACACGTATCGGGAAGGAAAGGTGGATTGGGAACAGACTAAACACCTCTCCCAGGCTCTTTCCAAAACTAACGGACTGGTTATTACGCAGGGATTTATTGGCGGAACTTCCGAAAATTACACAACGACATTGGGCCGTGAAGGCTCTGATTACACCGCCGCTATTTTAGCCTATTGCACCAATGCCGAAAGTGTTACAATATGGAAAGATGTACCGGGAGTGCTAAATGCCGACCCCAAATGGTTTGATGATACACACCTGATCGAACAACTTTCATACCTCGACGCGATTGAACTTTCCTATTATGGAGCTACAGTTATTCATCCAAAGACCATAAAGCCACTGCAGAATAAGCACATTCCGCTCTATGTGCGGTCTTTCATTAAACCGGATGAAAAGGGAACTGTAATTAATGATAAAGAATCGCCATTACCTGTCCCCTGCTTTATTTTTAAAGTGAACCAGGTATTACTTTCCATTTCACCCAAAGATTTTTCATTCATAGTTGAAGAAAACCTGAGCGACATATTTAAATTATTTGCGGATATGGGCATTAAAATAAATACCATGCAAAGTTCAGCCATCAGCTTTTCTGTGTGCGTGGATATTGACGAACATAAAGTACCAAATATCGTGAAGAAATTACAGGAAAAATACCGCGTACTTTATAATGAAGACATGGAACTGATTACCATTCGCTACTATAACCAGGAAACCATTGATCGCGTAACAACAGATAAGAAAATTTTACTGGAAGTTAAAAGCCGGTATACCGTGCAATTGGTTGTTAAGAATGTGTAGTGATTATTGTTCCAACAGCACTTTTATATCAAAATAAGAAAGCTTTTGATCGATAAAGATATTCCCGCCATACTTTGCTGCCTGCCTGATTAAAGTTCGTGTATCGCTTATATATAAAACATTACTGATCCATACACCGGCACCATTACTAATAAAATCACTGATTTCCATTATGGAAAACCCTTTGGTGTCAATACTTACCCGATTCTGATATTTACTGATGGCTGAATATAAATAGGTATAAGACGCGCTTCTGTCAAGAATAATATTCGCTCCGTTTGACATGAATGTTTCAATATCGAATATCTCAAATCCGCGGGCAAAAACATATACTTTACCGCCCCCTGTTCCCGTCAACGACTTCAGATCAAACGTAGAAAAAGAGCGATCGATAATGACGGATGCTCCCGCGCTTAACCATGAATTGAGCAGAACATAATCAAAGCCACGTCCATCAATAAATACATGACCGGCCTCAGTACTCACGAGAGATTGTATATCAGGCTGGCTCATTGTTGAATTAACAATAACATCAATATTTTTATCCATCAATGATCTGATCTCACTAAAGGACATGCCACCTGCTGCAACTATAACGCCGGATGAATCAGAATTAACATGCGCATTTACATGTTCCGAAAGAAGAACAAAAATCAACAATAAGATATAATATTGAAAAAATAATTTCATAGGAGCATGCTACATATTATACAATACTTTGATCTTATTAACCAAAACGCGCGCCATTTTTTCATTGCTTTCATGCGTCCACCCGGCAATATGAGGAGTCAGGATAACTTTATCCGACTGAATAAGATATTGAAATGGTTCAGGCAATGTTTTGGCATCGATATCTTCGAATGAAAT
The DNA here is from genome assembly GCA_016183775.1 of Bacteroidota bacterium. Lineage (NCBI taxonomy): Bacteria > Pseudomonadati > Bacteroidota > Bacteroidota bacterium. The sequence continues at coordinate 7,178 of JACPDY010000137.1, read as the reverse complement.
TGCTTCGTATTCCAATACATCCAGGCAAGCACCTAAAACTTTTCCCGATCTCATATTTTTTACAAGGTCGGCCGTATTCAAAATCTTCCCTCTGGAAGTATTAATTATATAAAAGGGCTTCGCGAATTTATTAATGAACGTATCGTTTATGAGATAATTAGTTTCGTCAGTCAGTGGAAGGTGCAGGCTTAGCACATCCGTTCTTTTGAAAATGTCCGCTAAAGCAACTTCCCTGACCTCCTCCGTGCCAAAACCCTTCTTGTATTTATCATAGGCAATTACTTCGCATCCAAAACCACTGAATCGTTGTGCGAAAGCGCTTCCCATATTCCCATAGCCGATCACACCAATTGTTTTTCCTCCCAGCTCCACTCCCCTGTTTCCTTCGCGTATCCATTTGCCGTCACGAACCGCCCTATCTGCTCTGCCAATGTTATTTAGCAGACCTAACAACATACCCAAAGCATGCTCGGCTACTGCATCGCGATTCCCCTCAGGGGCATGGAGGCAGCGAATGCCCTTGCTTTCCGCATAGGTAACATCAATATTTTCCATGCCTGCACCAACTCTTGCGATAAATTTCAGCCGCGGGGCTTTATCAATAATATCTTTTGTGATTTTAATTCTGCTCCTAATAACAATCCCATCGTATTTATTAATATTCGTGATGATCTCCTCTTTGGTCCAGTTAAAATTCAGATCACAATGAAAACCCGATTTAATAAGCTCTTCATGAAGTGAAGGATGGGTTGTATCAATAAAAAGTATTTTCATGATCGTAGATTGTAGTACAGGTTTGTAACCTGTGCTACAGTATAATGCCGCTTAACATAATAGAAGCTACAGTGAAATAAATGATAAGGCCGGTAACATCAACCATTGTGGCAACAAAAGGTGCGGATGAAACAGCAGGGTCTAATCCCAGTCTTTTTAATATTATTGGAAATAATGAACCCATTAAATTACCCCACAACACTACCCCCATCAATGCAACCCCTATGCAAACACCTATAAGCTTCCAATGAGGCCCGTAAATATCGGTAAAGGACGACCATATGGCTACACGTAAAAATCCTAATACTCCTAAAGCGAAACCCAATGCCAGCCCTACTTTAATTTCTTTCTGAACAATATTCAACCATTCACTTATTGTTATTTCTCCGAGTGACAGCGCGCGGATAATGAGAGTTGACACCTGCGAACCGGTATTTCCGCCACTTGAAATGATCAATGGAATAAATGTCGCCAGCACCGCGGCCTTTTTTATTTCACCTTCAAAAAAGCCCATTGCTGTAGCTGTAAAACTTTCACCTATAAAAAGTAATGTGAGCCAACCCACACGTTTTTTGATCATCCCGAGAAAAGGGATACTCATATACGGCTCATCCAGGGCTTCCATACCACCCATCTTCTGAACATCTTCTGTTTCTTCTTCACGTATCACATCAACTATATCATCAATTGTGATGCGGCCGACCAACTTACCCAAACTGTCAATTACGGGTAATACAACCAGGTCGTACTTCTCCATGATCTTCGCAGCTTCTTCTGCGGGAGTATTTGTTTTAACAGAAATAATATCGGGATTATATACGTCCTTTACCTTAGCGCTCAACGATGTGGTAAGCAGGCTTTTCAGCGAAAGTAAGCCGAGCAATTTATTGCTGTCATCCACCACATAAATCGTATAAATATTTTTTACCTCTTCAGCCTGTTTCCGCAATTCACGCACACATAACCTGACCGAATCATTGACATGTACACGAACCAATTCAGTTGCCATTAAGCCACCAGCAGTATTCTCATCATAATTCATCAGGTCGACGATATCGCTGGCCTGCTCATGATCCTCCAGGTGAGATAATACTTCATCCTGTACACTGTCCGGAAGTTCGGCTATAACATCAGCCGCGTCATCCGAAGCCATGTTATCAATATGCTCTGCTATTTCTCTGGAAGTAAGTGAAGCAAGAAATTTTTCCCGCTTATCATCTTCCATCTCAACCAAAACCTTACCTGCCTCGTTTTCATCCAACTGCTTATACAGGTATTTGGACTCTTCAAGATTTAACTCATTAAAAATTTCGGCAATATCAGGGGGGTGAAGCTCTTTAAGCTGCTCCATGATAAACTTAAGGTCATTGGTACCAATGGCCTTTCGCAGAAGTTCTAAATATTCCGGTGTAAGCTGGAATTGCATAGTGTAACCAATAAACAAAAGGGACTTTTACAAACGCAATTTACGATTTATCCAGCATATTGGTCAACTCCACAAAATCTTTCACGGATAATTGTTCGGGCCGCTGTGTAAGGAAGGGATGAGTTATAAATTCTGCTTTAAGTTTAAACTGCTTAATGCCGTTACGCACCATTTTTCTGCGCTGGCCAAAAGTAGCTTTAACAACCCGTATAAAAAGTTTTTCATCACAATCCAATTGCTGCGTAGTGTTCCGTATCAAACGTATCACCCCCGATCTCACTTTGGGAGGTGGGTCAAAAACTTCCGGTTCAACCGTAAACAAATATTCGATATCATAAAACGCCTGCAACAATACACTTACAATACCGTAGACTTTATTACCCGGTTTTGACGCGATGCGTTCAGCCACTTCTTTTTGAAACATGCCAACGACTTCAGGTACCTGGTTACGATTATCCAAAACTTTAAAAAGTATTTCGGTTGAAATATTATAAGGAAAATTGCCAATAACAAGAAACGGTTCGCTGAAGTATTTATTAAACTCTATCTGTAAAAAATCGCCGGCAATGATCCGATCTCCCAACAAGGGGTATTTTTTTTGCAAAAAGGAGATCGATTCGCGGTCAATATCAATAACATAAGTTTCAAATGATTTCTCCTCTAAGAGATATTTGGTCAACACCCCCATACCGGGACCAACTTCAAGCACTTTTTTGCAACCGCTTTTATTTGTAAGGCCTTTTACGATTTGAAGTGCAATATCTTCATCTTTCAGAAAATGTTGACCTAAATGCTTCTTAGCGCGTACATTCATAATTAAAATAAGTGAGGAAACATCAGACCACTTCCAATACTGTCCGAAAGGCTACAAATTTATCCGCATAACGATCAACAAATTCCTTTTGCAAACGCGGAGCATGTTTGGCCCGATACTCTTCCAGATCAGTCATATTGTTAAGTGTATATTGCATAGAATAGGTTTTTCCCTGCGGCTCATCCATCAGTAATTTCAGCATCCTGTTTTCTAAAAAAAGGCCGGTCTTCATTACCTCAGGAATGTGCACCTCCTTCATCCACTTCAACCACTCATCGTGAATGACATCGTCAATATTTAATGTTACGTTATAGATTATCATACTTTTACTTTTTCAAAATCTATCAATTCACCGCATCCCCTCTCAACTTTCTGAATCTTTTACGGGATTCAACAGTAAACATGCTCCCGGGAAATTTTACAAGCAGATCGTTGTATAGTCCCATCGCCTTTTGTTTGTCATTCAACCTGTTCTCATACAGCCCGGCCAGGTAATACATTGCATCATCGCCCAATATATCCCACGAAAAATTATCGATTATATTTTGCAGGTATTTTGCAGCCTCCTCGTATTTATTCTTCTTCATCATTATGGCATAACGCTTAAATAAAATATCGTCCTGTATAGTATGACTGGGATACTTTTCCTTAATTGAATCCAATACGATCAATGCTTCATCATCCCTATTCTGAAACGACAACAGGTCGGCACGTGCATACATTTCCAAAGGTGTTGTAATTGAATCCCATCCCATATTGTCACTGATCATTATTGAAAGTGCCATCGCATCATTGGCAATAAGTTTTGAAGTAGATCCCTTCAGTACATCAAGCTGCGCCTGCGCCCATTTAAAATCGGCTGTATAAAATGCAATTCTCGCGTTCCTGAATTTGGCTTCCTGGCCCACTACATCGTATTTAAATGCTTTTTCGACCTGAGAATAAGTAAGTGATGCCTCCCAAACATCTCCGGTCATCAGCAAGATATCCGCCAATTCAAGTTTGCACTCGGCCTGCAGCGTTGCTGAAAGAAGGGGCATCTGAACAGCCTCCTCCAACAATGCGATAGCTTCTTTCGTTTTGTATAAATAAAATGCCTGCAAATGCGCCATATCTTTTATGAGTGAAACTGTACTAACTGATTTGCCCAGTTCCGACAAGGATTTACTGTAATTTGCTTCCAGTTCAATAAGTTCGGTCTGTGTATAATTATTCCGAGATACTACCTTTTTGTACATCGCATTCAACAGTTCGATCCGCGCGCTCAGGTAATATGAACTTTCAGGACCTTTATCAATGATATATTTATAAGCTTTAACAGCAACATCATAATTCTCATTCTGTACACAGGTTTGAGCGAGGGCTATTACACGTGAACCATCCTCCTTTTTTCGTTTATCCAACGCCTTTATTTGTGTAAAGGCTGAATCAAACTCTTTTTGCTGCATGAGCATCCACACAAGCAACTCGGTATAAACTGTTTTATCTGGGCTTTGCTGCACGCGCTTCAGCAATTGCGAACGGATGATCTCATTTTTTTTCGCGTCTCCTTCACTTCCAAAATCCGCTTGCAAGGAATTCTGAACACTTTGTAAATAGGAATCACCTAACTCCAACATATCGAGGTATTCACTTATCATAGCTGTTACATCGCCCTTCTGCTGGTAAACTTCAGCTAACTCCATATTGAACGGATATACTCCCCTAAGCAGCTTTCTCCCCTTTTGATAGGTTGCAATAGCATAATCCCATTCCTTTATTTTAAGGAATGCATTGGCCAGGTTAAATACAGGCTCCTGGTCGGCGGGCAATTGTTTAATTACTTTTTCATACTCCGACCTGGCTTTATCCGGATCACCGGCGGTGAAATAAACCATTCCAAGATCAACTCCATAATCGAGCTGACCGGGATTATTCTTCATTTGTTTTTTAACAACTTTCTCAGCAGTTTTAAAATCCTTTACCGCGAGCAAACAACTTAAATAGTTCTGATAAATAAGTTCGGATGATTTCTTCCCGAACAGTTTCTCATAATACACAATGGCTTTATCATATTCCTTGTTCTGAAAATACTGGTTGGCGAGCTTTTCATCTGTTGAAACCTGAGCAAAGGCGCTTTGCAGAATGAAAAATGAAAAATGAAAAATGAAAAATATTTTAGCTAAGTGTCTCAAGTTTAATTTTTCTGTTGTTTAGATTTAATGTCTTCCATTAACTGTTTTATTTGCGGAGTCAATTTATCAGATAACTCCATGTTACGTTTCAAAGTCGCCCGGATTGCCTGTACAGATTCTGTATTTCTTTTTACCGCCCGGGTCTCACGCTCACAATATATCCTAACACTGTCATCATTCATAATATTGTATTGAAGGTCGTGTTTAAGATTGTTAAGTTGTCCGGCAGAAAATTCCAATTCCTTCTCAAGTCCGGCATACTCTTCCTTGACAGACTCAAATACCTTGAGTAATGAACTATACTCCCCCAAAAACTCTGCCATTTCAAGCGTTAAGGTATCATTGTAATTCTGCTGAACAAAAGTTACGTTTTCTTTGATCTCGCTGTACTTATTATTGATCTCCGCTTTATCAATCGCCTTAAGTTCGGCCTGGACTTTGTTAAGCAACACCTGGAGGCTATCCATCTCTATGATCTCTTTCGGATATTTTGTTCCACAGGAATTGAGCAAAAAAAGTGTAAAAAAAGACCCTAAAATAAGCGGAATGGTTATCCTTTGCATTTTAATTGATCAGATCAAAACCGGTATAAGGCACCAGGACAGCAGGAATTCTTATTCCCTTATTGGTTTGGTTATTCTCCAGTAAGGCCGCAACAATACGCGGCAATGCCAACGCACTGCCATTCAGTGTATGCGCCAATTGGGTTTTACCATCGGTTCCTTTATAGCGGAGTTTTAAACGGTTACTTTGAAAAGCCTCAAAATTAGATACTGAACTAACTTCGAGCCATTTTTCCTGTGCGGCAGAGAACACTTCAAAATCATAAGTAAGTGCGGATGCAAAACTCATATCGCCTCCGCATAGTTTCAGTGTACGGAACGGTAATTCAAGTTTTTTCAACAGACCAGCTACATACTCACGCATTTCTTCAAGCACTTCATATGATCTTTCCGGGTGGGCTATCTGAACGATCTCCACTTTATCAAATTGGTGCAAACGATTTAGCCCCCTTACATCCTTTCCATAACTACCGGCTTCCCTCCGAAAACAATTCGTGTATCCGCAATTTTTTATCGGCAGTTGCTCGGTTTTCACAATAACATCCCGATAAATATTTGTAATCGGAACTTCGGCAGTAGGAATCAAATAAAGATTATCAATTCCTACATGATACATTTGTCCTTCTTTATCGGGCAATTGTCCTGTTCCGAAACCCGATGCTTCATTTACTAATGTTGGAGGCTGTATCTCATTATAACCAGCCGCTGTGGCATTATCCAGAAAAAAGTTTATCAAGGCACGCTGCAACTTAGCTCCCTTTCCTTTATACACAGGGAAGCCCGCCCCTGTTAGCTTTACACCCAATTCAAAATCTATGATATCGTATTGGGTAGTTAATTCCCAATGCGGCTTGGTTCCGTCCGCCAGTTTTGGCAGCTCCCCGTGTGTAAAAACGACTTCATTATCTGCAGGAGTTTTTCCTTTCGGAACTTTTGCACTGGGTAAATTAGGAACCTGCACCAGCAGACTTTTCTGCGCTTCCTCAACGATCCGCAATGACTCTTCCAGCTTTTTTGACGTTTCCTTTAATGCCGCACTTTTATTCTTCAGATCTTCGGCTTCAGCTTTTTTACCTGTTTTAAACAACTCGCCGACCTGTTTTGCCAACACATTTGCTTCATTTAAAATACTATCGAGTTCCTTCTGCGTTGACCGGCGAACTTCGTCAAGGTTCACAACTTCATCAATGAATTTCCTGCCATCAAAATTTTTTATGGCTAAACGATCAATGACATCATCCTTATTTTCGCGGATATAGTTTAATTGCAACATAAATTTTTAGTCTAAGAAACTGTTTAAAATTCATTTGATAAAAAGTATAAAGGGCATCTAAAAGGAAATCTCCTACTGAATTACTTAGTGTTGACCAAAACCCTATGTACCATGTATGAAACAAGCCTTACCGATGCCCAATGGAAAATTATAA
>JACPDY010000136.1 GCA_016183775.1 Bacteroidota bacterium | reverse complement strand
TAACGGTAGTGCCGCTGACATTAATGGGCGAGCCAATGTTCCAGCTATAGGTACCCGTAGTACCGGTGTTGGTAAAAGTCACACCCGAACCCACGCAAGCCGATGGATTAGAAAAAGTAGCCGAAGCGGCACTCGTACCCGTAATGCTGAACGTTTTGGTAGTCACACAGCCATTGCCCTCGGTAACACTCACCGTATAATTTCCGGACGCGAGCCCCGAAACAGTAGCCCCGGTGGCCCCGTTAGTCCAGGTAAACGAATACGGAGAAGTACCACTGCTGACCGATACCGAAGCCGATCCGCTCACCGAACAGCTGATATTAGTACTGGAAGTAGAAAAATTAGCCGGAGCATTGATCATGATCAGAGCGGTAGTGCTGCACGCATTCGCATCCGAAACAGTTATGGTATACGAAGTTCCCGGAGCCAGTCCCGACACAGTCTGCCCCGTAGCCCCATTACTCCAGTTATAAGACAACACCCCCGTACCCCCCGTAGCAGTTACAACAGCAGTACCATTACAGGCCGCCGCCGACAAAGAACTGGTAACAGCAATAGGGTCAGGCTGAGAAATAGACACAATAGAAATAGACGTACAGGCCCCCTCCGTGATACTCACCGTATACGTACCCTGTACCAGGCCACTGTTTGTTAAAGTAGTACCGGTAGTAATACCACTGCTGCCATTGCTCCACTTATAAGTATAAGGACCAGAACCATTACTGATAGACACCGAAGCACTGCCATTATTCCCCCCGTTACAGGACACATTCGCCGTCACATTCGCCTGAGCAGATAAAACACAGCCACAACTATTCACCTGCACAGTAACCACATCCGTTTTAGTGCAACCACTCAGGCCGGTGACGGTAACAGTATAAGTAGTAGTAGTTGCAGGAGCAGCGATGGGGTTAGAAATAGAAGCATTATTCAACCCGGCGGCCGGCGACCAGGAAAACTGCGGAACCCCTTTGCAATAAGTAAATCTTGTAGAAGGATGCGACAAAGTCGAGCCACCCACAGCCGCGATAGAACATCCCGACTCAGCGTTAGTAGCGTTAGAAGCATAAGCCACCGACCCAAACCCCGAAGAAAACCCTGCCACCACATCAGCAGCCGAAACAGTAGAGTTATCCCAACAAATTTCAACAATGATATTAGAAGAACCATCCCAGTTATAAGGAGTGGTAAGCATATGCGTATTCCATCCCGCGACAGAAGAATAATTAACAGGCCCAAAGACAGTGGTCAAACCTGTGATCCATGAAAAGCCAAGAGTAGAAGCAGAAGTACAGCCCATTTTAATAGTAAAACCGGAATAAGGCAACGTACTATTTTTAGTAGTTACATAAAACGCGATAGATTTTAATTTTCCGGCCGTAATACCGGCAGTTTTCAGATCAGCCGCGCGGTACAGCAATTGCATACGGTAATCCGTGGCAGTTCCGGCATATGGAGAAGTACCGCTTGGAGCAGTGGTGCCAAGAGTCCCTGTAATATCCGCACCCGAGCAGGGAATATTACTGCCACAGGGGAAGAAAACACTTGCCGGCGTTCCCAACACTTGTGCACCCAGCTGCACATTAACACCTGAACACACACTCGCATTTGGCCCTGCATCGACGGTTGTTGTATCAACATTTACACGGACCGTGTCGTACTTTACGCAATAAGGATTGCCATTGGTGATTTTGACAATATAATCAGTTGTAACGCCGGCTGTGGAAACAGGGTTTGAAATAGTAGTGTTGCTTAACCCTGTTGACGGTGTCCATGAATAGGTGGTGCCGAGGCTTCCGTTAAGTGTAACGCTGGAGCCACGGCACATTAACTGGTCGGCACCTGCGCTTCCGGGTTGAGCAGGGTTAACAGTGATCAATACATCATCTGTTGAGGAGCAGGCACCATTGAATACGGTAACCCTGTAAGTGTTAGTGAAAATTGCGGTTAATATTGGATTTGCAATTAAGTAGTTGCTCAGAAAATTTTGTGGAGACCATGAGTAAGAAGTTCCTCCATTCGCCGACAAAGGTACAGGACTACCCATACACATTGTGACATCTGGTCCTGCATTCGCAACAGGTTTTGTATTGCGTGTAACAACAACCTGGTCTGTCGCGCTGCAGGTTCCTGAAGAAACAGTAACAGTATAAGTTGTTGTTGATCCGGGAGCTGCCTTCGGATTTGCAATGTTTGGATCGCTGAGACCTGTAGCCGGACTCCATACATAAGTCATACCACCGTTTGCGTTAAGCTGTACGCTGTCGCCCTGGCAAAAATTAACATCAGGCCCTGCGTTAGCGGTAACACCGTTTACAACAGTGACATTCACAGTATCAGTAACATTACAGGTTGCTCCCCCGACAGTTACTACATATTTTGTTGTAACAGCAGGACTGGCAATTGGATTGGAGATGTTCGGGTTGTTCAATCCGGTAGTTGGAGTCCATGTGTATGAAGTCCCTCCGCTCGCATTCAGTTGAACAGTATTACCGGTACAAATGATCGCGTCAGGTCCCGCATAAGCCGAACCAGCAGAAGTAACAACTATTTTTTTTATTATGGTGTCATTTGGACAACTCACAATCAGTTGAACATTGTAAGAACCCGGAGATGTATAAGTATGTGATGGATTTGGCAGAGTTGATGTGGTGCCGTCACCAAAATTCCATATCCATTGGGAGGGCTTCCAGTTTTGCTGCCAGACACAATTTCCATTCGACATATCTGTGAAAGTAACAATGTTGCACGGAGTCGTGGTGTAAGAGAAGTCGGCTTTGGCGCCGTTTGCTTTAAACTTTGCCATTACAGCCAGGTCGCCATATCCATTTGGCCATGACATCCAGGCTCCCGGTGTAGTAGGGAAATAGGAGGTGCCACTCATATGTTCAGTTCCTGCTATAATAGGGTCATCCTTGAATATTCTTATTTTGGCACCACGATAATCATAACCGCTTCCACCTAAAAAAGTGGAATATTGCAAAATATTCCCCGTTGTATTTAATTTAAAAACAACAAAATCAATATTGCCCATATTAGTAGTTTGAAACGCACAGGAAGTAATAGGAAAATTCAATGATCTGCTTTCTCCGATCACAATGGCTTCGTCGCATGAATTGACTGTAATTCCACAACCTCCCTCCCAATCATTACCACCAATATAGGTAGAATAGATCAATCCATTTCCTGCTGCATTGAGTTTAAAAACAAAACAGTCAAATGTTCCGGCATTGAAACTGGGGTCATATGCATTCACCGCAGGAAAATCAGTGCTGGAAGTCTGACTGGTAACAAATGCTTCACCCGCCGGATTTACAACTATTCCCTGGCTTACTCCATTATTAACCTCGTAAGAATCCGGATCACTTTCTTGTCCATTTCCACCAACGTAAGTTGAATACAGAAGGGTTGTGCCTGTAGGATTAAGCTTTGACACAAAAATATCACTTACTCCTCCGTTATAAGTGTTGTCGTAGGCATTTTGCATCGGATAATTTCCCGTTGTGGCACCTGTAATGTATGCATTCCCGGCATTATCAATATCAATGTCTATTCCTGTTTCTTTTCCGCTTCCACCCAGATATGTCGCATATAATCTGGTTCCGGTATTATTAAGTTTTACAACAAAGGCATCACGGCCCCCGCCACCAAATGATACATCATAGGAGCCAGCTACTGTTGTAAGGCCTCCACCAGTTGTGCTTCCTGTAATAAATGCTTCGCCGGCACTATTTACAACAACGCTTCTTGGTATTGGACCACTAAAGCCTCCTGCACCAAGCATCACATTATATATGTATGCACTTCCGGTACTGTTCAGTTTCATCGCATTTCCTCCGAGGGCAACTACTACTGGCTCTAGAGTACTGTTAACACCTATTCCATGCCCTTCGTTTCCTGAATTGAGATAGGTTCCCCATTTTACCACGTTGCCGTTCACGCCCAATTTCCATATATATATTCCTCTTCCGGCCAAAGCCGAAGTCGGGCCTATAACACCGGGGGTTGTATATAATCCGCCATACCATCCGGTTACATACATATCGCCCAGAGGATCAACTGCCATGTCAAATAAATATCCGTTGCCTACCCCATTATTACATGCATAGGTTGACCAGGCAAGTATTGTAGGATCAATGATCAACTCTTGTAATTGATCATAGGGACTCAGTACTTTAAAACTGTATGTTTCGCGATCAACAAGCCTGAAACTTACTTTGATTTCTTTCTTTATTCCGTTAATCACCTGGTATGAATAAGGGCTTTCTTCCTGCATAGTGCCCCATGGCGTATATATTTCAAGTCTGCCATTTGCATTGATCTTTAATTGTCGGACACCATCGTATTTAATTTTGACCTGGTTTAAATCAGCACCGGGCTTGAGTATCAGATCATATTTCAATTGATTTACATCCGTTTTATAATACCGGATATCAATATTATTATAAAGCTCATTATACCTGATAGCATTGTATTGAGGTACGTTTAATATGTTTTCAGAAGGATCAGTACTATACACATAATTTATTTTGCTCTCTGTCTTGTCTGTGCCGGCAATTGAAACTTTTTCATTCATGCCGATAAAATATGCGTTGTACACCATTATTTTTTCTGCCTCTTTTTCATCTTCATAGTCTTCTTTTTTGTAGCAAAAACTGACTCCATTCTTCAAAAAGCAAACGCTTGAAGAGCTTGTATAAGTGCTATAGGTAATATTTCCATCCCACTGTCCCATATTTTTCATAAACCGCGCCTGGATATCGGAAATGCCACTTAAAATATTATCATATACTGACTTGTCCAACTTTTTTTCAGAAGTAAAGTGATCATTTTGCTGTGCATTCAGAATTGAATTTTGAAAAAGAGAAAAAAGAACAATAAATAGTTCTATTCTCTTCCTGAAAAGTATTTTTTTATGTTCTTTCAACAGTAAATGGTTTTTCATTTGTATGTAATTTGTAAGTTGCTGTTTGTCAAATGGAATACGCCATATTCATTTTTCGGTTGATCACGCCTTTTGGCGTGATGGCTATTTCATGAAAATTTATTTTGTTTAATTCTGAACTATTAATATAATGAAATCAAAGCAGGTTTGGCAAGGCATTTTTATTCAATAATTTCAAATCTAAATTAATTTTACTTATATAAATAGTTAAATATCAATATAATATATATATTTATATTATAAATCTATATTTTAATATGAATGCATCCTCCGACCTGTTTTTATTGATTAACTCACTGAGCAAGTCCGAAAAGCGTCATTTCAAAATTTTTTCTTCCCGTCATGTATCAAAAAGAAATAATTGCTCTATAAAATTGTTTGATATTATTGAAAAGCAAACCCGTTCCAGAGCGCCGCAATATGATGAGGAAAAAGTAGTTGCTTTGACAAAAGGAAGTGCCCTTGGAAAGCGGCTTGCTGTTGCCAAGATCTATTTATATAATTCCATTCTCAAAAGCCTTCATGCATACCACTGCAATGACAGTGTCGATTCACAAATTAAGGAGCGGCTGCATTATGTAAAATTTCTTTTTGATAAAGCTTTATACGGATTGTGCGGAAAGGAATTGAATAAGATAAAAAAGTTGGTGCGGCAATACGAAAAATATTTGCCATGGATTGAAGTGATTGAGTGGGAACAAAAACTAACATTTATAAACGCCAGGAATGATCTGGGGATGATTACTGAAATTGAAAGTGCTGTAAATGAAGAACGGGAAATTGTTAGAAAGTTATTAAACTATTTTTCATACAGGCAAATAGGCGCAAGAATACTTTCGCTTCCAAATAAATCTGATGCACGGAAGGACAAATTTATCCTTAAGAAATACAATGAAGTTATGCAGGACGCATCTTTAAGTCAGGTGCCTGAAATGAATAGTTATATGGAGAATATTCAAATGCTAAGAGCATTAGATATTTATCATTTCAGGCGGGAAGAATATCCTGAGAGTCTTTCCTATTCTTTAAAGGCAATTGAGTTGATGGAAAAGTATCCTGAGCAGATCTCCGATAATATGAATGGATATTTTGCCGGACTAAACAACTATGTGTTGACTTGCAGAAGGGCAAGAAAATATAAGGATATGGGAAAGGGAATAAAAAGGATGAAACAGCTTATTCAGACTGCAAACCAAAGGCGTGCAAGTAAAAGCTTTGTTATGAATGTAATACTTACTACAACTATTTTTGAATTTGTTTTATATAGTGATACGGGTGAATTTGAAAAGGGAATAGATTTTTTTAAAAGTTTAAAGGAAGAAACGAAAATTTTTGAAAGCAGTTCATTTGTGAATTACAAGCTGATGTATTATTACAATATTGGAAGTATGTATTTTGGCGCTTGCCGTTACAAAGAAGCCATGTATTGGTTTAATAAAGGATTGAATGATGCCGACATAAAGAAGCATGATTCAATAAGGCGATCATTGTTTTTTACCAATATTGTCAATCATTTTGAGATACACAATTATGACCTGGTTGAAAATCTGGCCCAATCTTATACAAGAGCATTTCTACAGGACCAAAATTCCGGCGACTACGAAGTGATTATACTGAGGTTTTTTCAAAAGGAGATGCTCAATTTTAGTGATCGGCGATCGGCGATCAGGCTTTTTACTTCTCTGAAGGAAGAGCTGCATAGATCACCAGATTATCTCAGCTCTATAAAGAACCCTATGGATTTCGATTTCAATAGTTGGCTCGAATCGAAGATCCGGAGTATACCTTTTTCTGAAGTTATAAGAGAGAGAGTCCGGTTGTAATCAATTATAGTTTCGCCATATTGATATTTATGGCACCCGTTTTTGTTTCGTAGTTCATGTGTGTGATTTTTTACAAAAGGTAATATTTAAAAACTATCGAATAAGGGTAATAAATCCGGTATAGTCGAAGACTTTCTCATCGGTACGAAAAGCTCTGATCATATATAAATATGTACCATCCACGCATTCTTTTTCTGCAGAAGTCAATCCATTCCAGGTAGCGGTAGGTCCGTTCGTTTCAATGATTTTTAATCCCCAGCGATTCCAAATACTCATCTCAAGATTTCTAATTCCTTTTGTAGTTACTTTAAAAACATCATTCCGGGAATCTCCGTTTGGTGTAAACACATTAGGGATGACAATCAAAAATCCCGATACTTCAATAGTCTTACATATGGAATCCTTACACCCATTTGCGCTTGTGGCCAATAAACACGCATTGTATCTGCCGTCCGAAGTATAGGTATGGTTTGGTGATTGAACAGTGTCTTTTTGGCCATCACCAAAGTCCCAGGTCCATTTAGTTGCATTGGAAGTGGTACTGACAAAGTCGACGGTTAATGGCGAATCACCGGTTAGAACTGAAGGTGTAAAATCTGCCGAAGGGTTTGGACTGGCCGTAATACTTGCTGTGCCGGTAACTGAACATCCGTTTGCATCTGTTACGACAACAACATAGGTTCCTCCGCTAAGATTACTGATAGTGGCACTTGTAGCGCTTCCAAAATTCCAGGAATAAGTAACAGGATTCGCGCCTCCTGTAACGGAAACAGTTGCGGTTCCATTATTTTGTCCGCACGAAGCATTGGTAGAAGTGGTTTTTATAACAGGAGCATTCGGATTCGTAATACTTACTGAAGCAGTTACGGCGCATCCTTTACTATCAGTTACGGTAACAATATATAATCCGGCCGCTAAATTACCGGCAAGACTGGTCTGGTTTCCATTACTCCACAAATATGTGTAAACGCCGGACCCACCACTTGCATTAGCTGCAGCTGTTCCGGTACTTGCAGCGCAATTTGAAGGAGTTGAGGTAACTGACAGTGTAATACCCAATGCCGGTTCAGTAATCGTATAGCTAAATGTGGCCGTACAACCTTGTGAATCTGTAATTGACAATACATATACTCCCGGATTTAATCCTGTGATATCTTCAGTTTGCTTATTAACAGGAGACCAATCATATATATAAGTTGGAGTATTGCCGGTTGGGGTAATATTAATACTTCCCGTTTTAGATCCTTTACACAATATATTTGTAGTAAGGGGTGCCATATTGAACGCCGGGGGTTCTGTAATGGTTATTGTTTTGAAATTTGAACAGGAATTAGAAATATCAGTATACGTAATTGTGTAATTTCCGGCGCCCACACCAATTATATTACTGCTGTTGCCCGTACCTGAAGCACCTCCTGAACTCCAGGAATAAATATAATTACCGGATCCCCCTGTAGCAGTAGTATATATATTTCCGGTTAAATCTCCGTGACACTTTATATTGGTTGGAGGGTTATTGGTTATAACAGGTCCTCCCACAGGCGGAGCAACGGTAACGGAGCCTGTAATTGAGCAACCATTTGCGTCAGTAACTGTTATAACATAAGTTCCGGCTGCAAGGCCTGTTATAGTCCCGCCCCGTTTACCTCCCGGATTCCATAAATAAGTTAATGTGCCTGTACCATTGGTGGCCGAAGCAGTTGCTGTACCTGTATTTGCGCCGCAACCTGTTGCGGTGGAAGTAAGTGTGGTTAATATAAGTGCGGTGGAAGGTTGAGTAATGGTTGCTGAAGCAATAGAAGAACAACCTTTACTATCATTAATAGTTAGGGTATAAGAACCCGCTGTTAAACCCGTTAAATTTTTAGAAGTTGAATTGTTTGACCAGTTGTATGTGTAAGTAGGTGTACCCGAAGTAACGTTTGAATTTATAGAACCGGTTGCGCTGCCTTTACATTTTATATTTACTTCCGATAACGAAGATGTAATCCCTGTAGCCGGTTCAGTAATAGTATAGCTATATACAGCGCTACAGCCCTGTATATCTGTAATAGTTAATGTATAAGTGCCGGCTTTCAATCCGCTTATATCTTCTGTTTGTTTATTAACTGTTGACCAGTCAAATGAATAGGAGCCGTTATTGCCGGTAGGAGTAATATTAATACTTCCTGTTGTGGAACCTTTGCAGATAACATTTGTAATTACAGGGTTCATGTTATATGCAGGGGGGGCCGAAATAGTATCTATACGTATACTGCTGCACGAAGTGTTTGTATTTGTAACAGTAACGGTAAAAATTCCCGCCCCGATATTTGTAATATTATCTGTTGTTGCACCTGTATTCCAGGAGTAACTAATAGATCCCGGGGCTGAAATGAAAATGCTGCCGTTCGCACTACCGTTACATTTTACATTTTTTTTACTGATGAGTGTTATAGCAGGTCCTCCGGAAGGTGGAGCTACTGTGGCGGTACTCGTGGCTGTGCATCCATTGGCATCTGTAGCAGTTACTGTATATATTCCTGCAGCCAGGCCGGTTATACTACTGCCGGTTTTGTTTCCGGGACTCCACAAGTATGTTATTGCACCTGTTCCGCCAGATGCAGAAGCCGTTGCTGTACCATTATTTGATCCGCAACCTGTTCCTGTAGTAACCGGCACTGATAATGTAACCGCGGAAGAAGGTTGTGTGATAGTTACTGAAGTAGTTACAGTACAGCCCTTATTATCGGTGACAGTCAACGTATAGGATCCGGCAGTGATACCCGTTAAATTATTGGATGTTGAATTAGTTGACCATCTGTAACTAAATGTTGGTGTGCCTGAAGTAACAGTTGAGCTTATAGATCCGTTTGAGCCATTTGTACACTTTACATTTACTTTTCCTGATATTGAAACAGAAGGAGAAGGATTTATTACAACAGTAATTGATCGTGTGCTTACGCACCCCTGACTATTTGTACCTGTTACCGTGTAGCTTGTTGTGATGGATGGAGTTACAGTAATAACGGCTCCTGTTTGACTTGTACTCCAAATATAGCTGTTGGTGCCCGATGCGGTAAGGGTTAGATTTACCGGTTTTCCTGAACAGAAATTTGTGGAACCACCCGGGGTAATGTTAACAGTTGGTTTAGCATTCACAATAATGGTGTGAGACTCTGACTTTTCGCAGGTAGTTCCTGTACCGACTGTGTAGTTTAAAGTTATTGAACCGCTTAATCCGGCTGTTACCCAATTATTTCCTGAAACACCACTTCCGCTCCATATGCCTCCGGCATCGGCAGAACCGCTTAAGTAATTATTCAGGTTGATAGGTGTAGCTGATTCACAAACGCTTGCTGGCGGACTCCATGTGGTATTGTATATGGAAACAACGGTAATTGTATCAGTAATTGATTTTACACAACCGAAGGTATTATTCCAATTGTAAGTGATGGGATATTTACCTGGCTTTACACCTGGTGCAGTAGGACAGAAATAAGCTCTTCCGTTTTTGTAATCCATTAAAGAGCCAACAGGACAAGTGGTGCAGGAAAATCCTGCTATTCCTTTTAACTGATTGAGATTAAATGTAACTGTTTTGCAAGTACCAGGGAAAGTAAACGTGCCTGCCTGCAAATTACTTTGCTTAACCATGTCCCTTAAATTCCAATTAAAAGATCCGTTGTTGCCTGTATCACAAAACTTAATATCAACCACAGTATTTGTTTGATTTCGGGCATAATAACCAATAACGATGGATATTTGGTTAGAGCCCGTCATCGGCCCTAAATACTGCCAGGGCGCACCAGGGTTGGTAGGTCCCATATATCCAACGGCGTTTCCATTATACCTGATTTCGACATAATTTTGTGCTGTTGAATTAATATCAGTATGAATATACATCACCCATGCTGGTATCATCCACGCGGCACATTTTCCCGAAACAGACGCCAAACGTATGGAATCCAATTGCTCTATAAGACCATTATTTCCCAAGGCACCCGAACCACACACCATATTGCAGTTCATAGTTTTAGATGGAATTTCGTTCAGCATTAAATCCCCACATCCGGATGTACATCCTTGCGCGGATAATATTCTCATAATGTTATTGACAGATTTGGAGTTAGAATCATTTGCATTTACCCTTAAAACCAATATATTCTGTGGATTGTCCATAACACCTGCACTTTGAGCAAAACTCTCATAGTAAATTACTAATACAACCAGATGTAAGAAAAAAACAAACTTTTTCATGTATGTTTTAAAAATTGTTTAACTTTTATATACCTGATGAAATACAATGCTTGTAACCAAAAAAATTCTTTTGCTTGTAAAAGTAGCGTCATGTGAGTATCGGATTGTACTTTTTTCGATCAACCACTTGCAATTAGAGTCAAAGTATGACTATAATAAAACCAATAGGATTAAATAAGTAATACCAATTATAAATATTAATTAGTCCAATTTATATTTGAAAAAACATACCCAAATCCACATGTTTTTTTTATGCTTTGTTCTGTGAGGTTGCTAAGTTCAAGTGTAATAAAGTCACTTACTTCATCAAGGGTTTT
>JACPDY010000135.1 GCA_016183775.1 Bacteroidota bacterium | reverse complement strand
CGTGGTTACGAATCAATGCTCGAACATTACCTGAAAGTAGCTCCACAATTTAATGAACCGCTGTATACGAGGCCCGTACGTACAGTGGTGTGAGAGGCGCACTCCGTCAGATTTTGATGACGGAGCCGCCTACTCGATTAGGCCGTCGTTTTTATTTGTCAATTAGTTTAACGATGCTTATTGCTGTCATTGTGCTAATAACGCAACTTTCGGCGAGCATAGAGCCGGCTTTTAAGTCGTGAGTCAATTTATTAGCCAAGTCTACTGAGCTTTCGGCAGTAGAAATTAAATTCAAAGCGAAGTCTCTTAATTCTTTATTGCTGTGTCCACCTAATTCGCAACGAATATAAGTGTGAAGTCTATTCTTAAATTTGTCATCTCCAAGGTCAATAGGTTTTCCGTTTGCGTCTTTTGCGTCTGTCGTGTGCTTTTTTGGATCGAAAATATGGTTTGCGAATTTTTGAAGCAACGTCCGAGAAGCGTTTCCGATATTTTGATAGTCAATAGTTTCTTTTGCGGAACGCAGCAACTCTAATAAATGACCTTGGTCTTGATTAATGTCTGCCCAAGGTGTGTTTATTGGCACGTAAGTATTTTTTAGTATTTGAAACTTATTTAAATTAGGAAATACTCTGGAGTCTGCAATATATTTACCTGAATATTCTTCAAGTCTTTGCTGAATGGCACCTTTAATATTTTCAAGATTGTCAAGGTGTTTTTTGTAAATTTCAGGATGAACAAGTAGTCCGAGTTTATAGCATCTTTGATAATTATGGTCGAGGTCTTCAGCGAGGTATACGTCGGAATGAATAAGAAAGTCATGAATTACGCGAGTCTCATTCCTGTCAAAAAGATGAACTAAAAATTGGTATTCCTTGTCTGGGAGTCTGTCTTTGTCCACTTGTTTTTCTGGTGTCGGTTGATTATTTGATTTATTTTTTTCTGATAGTATAAGGTTGTATTCTTCAATCCGAGTGTCGAGTAAATTGACTAATTTTTGCCTCCCTCTGTCCCAAGCGCTACGATAAAGACTGTCATCCGAGTCGCCGAAGGAATAAGTGGGCGCGAATGAAATGTCGGATATTTCTTTGGAATAAACTGGTTTGTCGGGGAAGTACCTATTTAAATGTAGTTTGGTCTTTTGAATAATGTCGTCAAGGTCGTTGGTGTCATTATATCTTAGGTTTTTCGCCCGAGTCAATAAAAGTGCGAGTTTATTTTCGTCTGTCATTGTCATAAAATGCGGCCTAACTCATTTATATGAGCGGTTTTCAGTATGAAAACCGTTCCAAGCCACCCAATTTTGATTGGCTTTGTAGGGTTTTTGTTTTTGAATACTGTGTTTTATTTTCATTATTTCAATTTCAATTTTTCAAGCGGGCTGGTAACTTTTCCCAATCCCTCACTGCTTACATGGGTATAAATTTGAGTGGTTTTGGGGTTCTTATGTCCCAATAGCTCTTGTATATACCTCAAATTTGTGCCGCCTTCTAGCAGATGGGTGGCATAACTGTGCCTTAAAGTATGTAAGCTAACACTTTTATTTATTTTTGCCAATCTTTTTGCTTTATGAAATACTTCGGCAAGACTGGTTTCTGTGTATTTTTCGCCTTTTTGTCCCTCAAAAAGGTATTTCTTTGGTTTGTATTCCGGATAATATTTCCGAAGCATCTCTAAAATTGTTTCAGCCAAAGGAACAATCCTGTCTTTATTTCCTTTTGCCCCTCTTATGGTAATGATCATGCGTTTTGAATCAACGTCATTTATCTGCATGTTCAATAATTCACTCCTTCTTAATCCGCCTGAGTAAATTAACGCGAGCATGGTTTTGTGTTTAATATTATCCAGGCTGTTCAGCATTTTTTCAACTTCGTTTAAACTTAATACATCCGGCAGTGTGAATGGTTTTTTGGGGCGGTGTATGTTTTTAATATCCAGTACATTTTTCTCTATTTCCGAAAAAAATAATTTAATGGCGTTCACTACCTGGTTCTGGAACGATGCCGATAAATTATTCGTTAAAATGTACTTGTTGTTAAATTCTATCACATCCTCATTCGTTATTTCTGAAATAGTTTTGTTCGAATAAAATTTTAAAAATGTTTTCAATGCATCGCTGTATGTTCCAATGGTGCTTTCGCTGTACCTTTTTGAGCGCATCCAGCTTTTAAATTTTTCAATTTTGTTTCTCGCTTCATCTGTAAACGGGTATTCTTTTATATCCGGTGGGGCCGTTTTGGCAAAAGCCAGTCTTTCTTTTAAAATACCTGCGTCAATGGCGGCTTTACCGGTAAATAGTTTCTTTACTTCATGTAAAGTTTCCACCGAATAGGGGGTATACCATGCTTTGTGGGTTTTGCTCCACCTGGCATCAGGCAGGCGCTTCGCGATGGTTTGCAATTCAAAATTGTAAGGAAATTTCAATAATAAAACTTCTTTTCCTTTGTGTTTTACTTTATCAAGTTTAATGGTTGTCATAATGCAATATGCATGAAATTATCGTCAAAAAACCCCGTCAGGATCACTCCCGGCGGGGTTTTGATTGCCTCAAAAAAATATTAACTCTTTGTTTTTATATCATCCAACTGGCTCATGGCCATCAGCTGGCGAACACTTTTTTGCATACCATCCGGCGAGCCGTCAATAAATATTACATTGCCATTCCCCACTTCAGCGAAGTTCTTGATCGATTCTGTCCACATGCTGAACATGATCATCGAAGCATCCAGGTTAACCTGCTGCATTTCTTTGGCGGCATTGCTCATCCCTTTGGCCACTTCCTCGCGGAATAGCGCCACACCTTGTCCGCGAAGCTGCGCTGCTTCACGCTCGGCTGTAGCGGAAATTTTAATTGCATTACCTTCCGCTTCAGCGGCTTTTGTTTTGGTTATCAATAAGGCTTGTCCCTCATTTTCGGCGGCGGCTTTTAAGTTATTCGATGCCACTACACGCGACATGGAAGTCATAATGGCTTCGTCGAAGGTGATATCGTTCAGTTGGAGGTCAATTAAGTGATAGCCCCATGTTTCAAGGGTATGATCGATGTGCTGCTTTACATCTTCCACCAGGTCCCTGCGCAACGAAAGTATCTCGGCTTGTTTTTTAGTGGCCACAAAGCCGCGTATAGAGCCCTCTACGGTTCTGATGAGGGCCTGCATAAGGCTGCGGTCGTCAACAAATTTAAAGGCTACATTTACGATGGTTTCTTCCTTTTGGTCGATCACCGCGTAAAGCAGCATGGCTTTAAAATAAACGTTAGCCTGGTCAATGGTTACAGCCTGGAAATCGAGTTCAACCGAACGGTTCTGAATAGATACGCGCTTTGCGATACGCTCAATAAGCGGTATTTTTAAATTCAGGCCGGGGGCTAATATCCGGCGGTATTTACCAAACACGGTTATTACAGCTACAAATCCCTGCTGAACAGTAACAAAGCTGCCCAATAAAATAACTAATAATACAATAAGAATGATGGTACCTGTGCTTAACATGGTTTTTAAATTTTGGTGTGGTTAAATGTACCAATTTTTAGTTAATGAGGAAGGGTTTCAAGTTCAAGGTTTCAGGTTTCAGGTTTCAGGTTTCAGGTTTCAGGTTTCAGGTTTCAGGTTTCAGGTTTCAGGTTTCAGGTTTCAGGTTTCAGGTTTCAGGTTTCAGGTTTCAGGTTGGGTGTCGCATTAAGTTTCAGTAAAATATTCATCCCATCAAACCTAATGCCTGAATTTCTATTTTTCCTAAACTTGGGACCTGAAACCTTTTTATCTAATTAATAGCCTTGTTGAAGAAATTTAGGGGAATTAATTCTTCGAGAGTATAGCGTTTGCCGTTATATACGGCCGTTATCCAGGCGTCTTTGGTGCCCAATTCGATGGTTTTCTGACGAAGTCTCTCGGTATCCTTAAGTGTTTTAAATTCGCCCATTGTAAACCGGCTTATTCCGTCGCCTATTGGGTCATTGTTTATAATATCAAGTCCTAATTTCTTTAATTTGACTGTTGTAAAATTCTGAGGCTGACGGTATGCGCCAACCTGTACTTTAAAAACCAGGCCTTCGCGGCACATGGTGCTTGCCGACTGGATGAATTTCTCATAAACAAAAAGATTATTTAATGACTGGCCGACAAAGGCGGAAAAGTCGTGCGGTGTTTCAGGTTCGCAGGGAGTAGGTTCTTCGGGTTTGGTGACCTCTGTTTTTGTGGGTTCAATAACAGGAGGAATTTTAACAGGTTTTGTTTTGGTTATTGCAGGAGTTTCGGTTTTGTTTATCTTTTCCTTCATGGCAGGATCCTTGAAGAATTCTTTTGCAGGTTTGAGCGTATTCAGGTAAAATACTGTGATCAATGATTTTTCTGTTTCCGGTTCCTTTTGAATGAGCGATGCTTTAAAGTCGTCCACTTCTTTTAGTGTTTTAAAGTTACCAATGGTATAGTGGATTTTTCCATCGGGAGTTTTCTTGCTTTCTATTTTCCCGTACTTCGACATTTTCTGTAGTTTGAAATCAGCGGCCTTATCCACGGCCGCTAATTCAAGTTTGTAGCTTAGTCCTTCGATCTTTTTATCGCCGTACCCGCTCAGAAGCTTTTCATTTTCTTTACGTTCTTCAAGCTCAGGGTTGTATTTTGTTTTTATCAGTTTGGGTTCCGTGCGCACTGTATAATCTTTACGGGTATAATAGGCCGAAAAGTAATCGGGTATAAGCTTTACAGTGTTTTTATCGTTAACCGTAATCTCCGCCACCTTGGCAAGTTCCGGATCTTTTGCTATAAGTTTTTGGCGGAAATCTTCGGCTGAAAGCAAAGTGTTAAAACCTTTCACGTAATAATTAGTGTAGTCCTTATGAGTTTTAACTGTTTCAAATACACCTAAGTCGGAAAACTTTGACGGATCAAAATCTGAAGCCGTTTCGTAAGTGCCCGCATCAACATTAAACGTAACGCTGTCCTTTTTCAGATCGCCGCGCTTCTTTAACAGATCGTCATATATATGTGCTTCATAAATTCCCGGATTGCTTTCCGCTTTATATTTCTTCAGTTGTTCATTAAGCTTTGCCTGCATATTATTCGGGGCGGAAGTGTCTATTTTGTTTGCCTGCAGATATTCCTCCGAATATACCTGTATGTCCTCCTGCAACTGTACGTATGTTTCAAGGGATTTCACATCAATGTATTCATAATGTGGTTGTTTGCCTGCCACTTCAATGGCCAACTTATAGCTTTTTCCTGGAGGAAGTGCCACCATATATTTTCCTGTTGTAGAATTTGATCTGTAATTACCTTTAGTAGCTCCATTGTCGGCGTCCATTACTGTTATGGTTGCAGCAGCCGGTTTAGAGTCAAGCAATACTTTTCCTACAGCCAAAGCTAATATTGGTTTTGTTCCGGTTAAGCCCGGCGTAATTACATAAATATCCTGCTGGCCATAACCTTCTTTACGGTTAGAGGAATAATAACCGGTTTCTCCATCGGGGTTTAATACATAGTAAAGGTCATCGTCGGTAGTGTTTATGGGTACACCCATATTTACAGGTTCAGTCCACTCGCCGGTTTTATTGGATGAATAAAATATGTCATGTCCACCCATGCTGTTATGACCTTTAGAGCTAAAAAACAAGGTAACTCCGTCCGGGTGAATGAAAGGGGCATCATCATCATATGAAGTATTTACTGAAGGGCCAAGATTCAGGGCCGGCCCCCATTGTCCGTTTCGTTGTCTTTCAGAAATATAAATGTCGCGGCCCCCAAGTCCGCCCGGGCGCTCGCTTGCAAAATAAAGGGTTTGCTCATCCGCCGACATTGAAACGCTTCCTTCCCAGAATTTAGTATTGACATTCGGTCCAAGGTTCATAGGAGTGCTCCATGTTTCACCATCCAGCTGGCTCATATATATATCCCCTTTATCTTCCGGTGTGCTTTTAAAAATAAATAATGATTGTCCATCAGTTGATAATGCAATGCTGGCATCATGTCCCTTTGTATTTATATTCTCGCCAATGCTTTGAGGTTCTGTCCATTTTTCACCTATCTTATAACTTATAAAAACATCTTCATAATACTCGCCATCGGAACTTGGATTGAACTTTCCATCCATCATTCCACCCGTGCTGCGTTCACCTTTGTATGTGAATATCAGGATAGATTCATCGGCCGACACTACCGGAACATATTCGGAATTCTCACTGTTTATAGGAGGTCCGATATTCTCAATAATCATATTCTGTTGTTTGGGCGTGATGACCTCGCCATTCCGGCAAAAATCTATGTAATGCTCTGCTAAATTTCTTTTTACAATAGGCGGGTTTTCCCGTATATATTCATCGAAATGCTGAATGGCTTCCTGGAATTTGTAATTAGCGTGATATGCGCGGCCCAGGTTGAATTCAATATCTTCCAGTTTTGGACTAAGTTTGGCCGCACTCTCAATAAATTCAATGGCATTTTCTTTTTCGTCGGTTTTATACAGAAAACAAATACCCGCTTTATAAACGAGATCGGGGTTGTTGGGATAACTTTCGGCTAATACCTTATATATATCAAGTGCCCGGAGAAAATTATTTTCTTTATAAAAAGTATTGGCTGAGGCAAGCAGCTCTTTATCCTGTTTTGTGAGTTTTTCCGGCTTTGGTTTCGGCTCGTCCTGAGCTGTACCCCGTGTAGCTGAAAGCATGGCGAGTAAATACACCAATAAAGTAATTCTTTTCATATTGAAGTTCAATTACACCCCTTATATTGGTCCTTAAAATTCACCAAAAAAGGGCAGGGCTTAACTCACTGGGTTTTAAACTTATAAACGTGAATTTGTTAATAACGGAGGGCGAAACCCGGAGAAATAAAAAACAATATCTTTAGAGTACATAAAATCAACTTAAAAAGTTATGGATTTTCTTGATGCAGCCATTGAACAATATGTAATAGATCATACACAAACCGAGCCGGATGTATTGCAGCGTTTAAACCGTGAAACAAATCTCAAGGTACTCATGCCACGCATGTTGTCCGGACATTTGCAGGGACGTGTATTGGGTATGCTCAGCTGTATGATAAAGCCGGAACATATTCTTGAAATAGGTACCTATACAGGGTATTCGGCCATATGTCTTGCTTCCGGCCTGGTGGATAGGGGAAAGTTGATCACCATAGATATTAATAAGGAGTTGGAGAAAATGGTGCGGAAGTATTTTGATGAAGCGGGGGTGGCGGACAAAATTGATTACCGTATCGGGAACGCAATGGAGATCATTCCGGGCCTAAAAGAGAAACTCGACCTGGTTTTTATCGATGCTGATAAGGAGAATTATTCCAACTATTACGACCTTGTTTTTGACAAAGTGAATAAGGGTGGTTTCATTATCGCTGACAATGTGCTGTGGAGCGGTAAAGTGCTGATGGATAAAACAAAAATGGATAAGGACACAAAGGCTATCTATGAGTTCAATAATAAAGTACATAATGACAAACGGGTTGAACATGTTCTGTTTCCTGTGAGAGACGGACTGATGGTGATCAGAAAAATGAAGTAAATCAAAGCGGTTTATAGCCTCGTCCCATGTTATGTTCAACTGTTCGTCATTCAATATTATTTCCAGAAGTGAATTACAATTTTAACAGAAAATGATAACAGATCTGAGAAGTGACACCGTTACAAAGCCCGGAAAAGCTATGCTGGAAGCTATGTTCAACGCGAAGGTAGGCGACGACGTGTTTGGGGAAGACCCTACAGTTAACGAACTTGAAGAGAAGGCCGCAAGATTTTTTGGCCAGGAGGCAGGTGTTTTTTGCCCTTCAGGTACCATGACCAACCAGGTAGCCATAAAAGTCCATACCCAGCCCGGTGATGAAGTGGTGTGTGATGCCACCGCGCATATCTACCATTATGAAGGGGGTGGAATCAGTTTTAATTCGGGCGCCCAGGCAAAATTGATTTATGGTGACAGGGGCCGAATGACTGCTAAAGAGGTTGAGGAAACAATCAACGTAAAACCCGATAATCACTTATGTCTCACACAATTGGTTTGTGTTGAAAATACAGTGAACAGGGCAGGAGGGAGTTATTATATGCTGCAGCAAATGAAAGATATATCAGCTGTATGCAAAAAGAATAATTTAAAGTATCACCTGGATGGAGCCCGGATATTCAACGCATTAGTGGAAACAAAAGACAAGCCGGCTGAACTAGGTTCGTTATTCGACTCTATATCCGTATGCCTGTCGAAAGGTTTAGGTACACCAGCCGGTTCAGTTTTGCTGGGTAATAAAGAATTTATCCGAAAAGCACGCCGGATACGCAAAGTTTTCGGAGGTGGTATGCGTCAGGCCGGTTTTCTTGCCGCTGCGGGTATTTATGCACTTGATAATAACATTGAACGCTTAAAGGAAGACCACCAAAGAGCAAAGGAGCTTGGCAATGTGATGAAAGCTTTATCATTTGTTGAAAGTGTAATGCCCGTTGATACGAATATTGTCATTTTTAAATTGACGGATAAAATGCTGAGCGACGATTTGCTGAAGAAACTTGCGGAGCAAAACATCAGGGCGCTGAACTTTGGCAAACAATCCATTCGCTTTGTAACTCACCTTGATTTTACTGACGCAATGCTGGAAAAGACAATAAAAGTATTAAAGGCTGTATGATTGGTTGACCCTGTTTTGTGTTATGCAGGCTGATCTCTGGCGATCATAAATATAAGTCCCGCACAAACAATAACACTCAGTAAAATATTCGCGATGGCATACATGCTGTTGCCGCTCCGGATCAATTCAACCGTTTCATAGCTGAAGGTTGAGAAGGTACTGAAGCCTCCGCAAAACCCGGTAATTATAAACATCTTCCATGTCGGATTCATATCCGCCTTTTGACTTAGAAAAGCAATTGTTGCAGCGAGTATTACGCAGCTTAATATATTTGACGCCAAAGTAGCAAGGGGGAAAATGGTTTTAAACCTTTCCGCAGTAAAGCCCGAAATACCATATCGAACAAGGCTTCCAAGGCCACCACCGATAAATATTGCTAAAATATTGTTCATGGAAATTGAATTTGGGTCAGGTTATTTATTCCAGGCGCATGGTGAACAGACGAAAATAAATTTTTGAGATGATAAAACCTAATGTCATACCCAATAGCGCGCCTCCAATAATGTCGGCAGGGTAGTGGGAGCCTAAATAAATGCGGCTGTATGAAACAAAAGCGGCCCATGCAAATATGGCCGGGGTGAAATAGTTGTAGCTGCCTTTCAGTATCATTGAGAGGAATGTTGCCAATGCAAAAGTGTTGGCTGCGTGTGATGAAACAAATCCATAGGTGCCTCCGCAGCCTTTAAAAGTGTGCACCATGTTTTGTATGAGTAAATTGTGACAGGGCCTGTAGCGCATGAAGACATTTTTGAATGCGTGAACAGAGAGCTGGTCGCTGAGAGTAATCAGTATAATGGCCGAGAGCAATAGCACAAAGGCCTGTCTCGGTTTTTTTTTAACAACCAGGTAGAACAGGAATATATATAACGGTATCCATGTATAATCTCCGGATACCCAGAACATCACAAAGTCCCAAAATGCATTGTGTTTGCTGTTCAGGTACAGGAACACATTGGTGTCAATATGTTTGATCGTTTCTATCAAAGTTGTGTAGCCTGTCA
This sequence comes from Bacteroidota bacterium, assembly GCA_016183775.1. NCBI lineage: Bacteria > Pseudomonadati > Bacteroidota > Bacteroidota bacterium. The sequence continues at coordinate 21,210 of JACPDY010000135.1, read as the reverse complement.
TTCTTTCGCTTTGCTCAGAATGATGCGATTATGTAATTAACCATTTACCTGTTTCCACAAAACATCTTTCAGCTCACTGAGCCCTTTTTCAGTATGCGAAGAGAAGTAAACAACAGGGACAGATTTTTTTTCGCGGAAGCGCTTATTAAGATCCTTTTTGATCATATCCAACAGTTCATCATCTGCCAGATCTATCTTTGATACTCCTAAAACCCTTTGTTTGTCCAGCAAGTAAGGGTTGAATTCTTTCAGTTCGTTCACGAGGATCTTATATTCTTTAATGATATCTTTTGAGTCGGCCGGTACCAGGAACAGCAGTATGGAGTTTCGCTCAATGTGCCGCAGGAACCTTAATCCAAGACCTTTGCCTTCGTGCGCTCCTTCGATAATCCCCGGAATATCCGCCATTACGAATGATTTGTGGTCACGGTATTTTACGATACCCAGGTTTGGAACAAGGGTAGTAAAGGGGTAGCTGGCTATTTCGGGTTTCGCCGCCGACACAACCGAAAGCAATGTTGACTTTCCAGCGTTTGGAAATCCTACAAGGCCTACGTCGGCAAGTATTTTCAGTTCAAGTATTATCCATGATTCAATGGCCGGCTCACCTGGTTGCGAAAAACGTGGAGCCTGGCGTGTGGGAGTTTTAAAGTGATCGTTTCCTAAACCTCCGCGTCCGCCTTTTAATAAAATACATTCTTCTCCGTCATTGGTTATTTCCTGAAGAATCTCACCTGTTTCAAAATTACGTGCGACAGTACCAAGGGGCACTTCAAGTACCTGATCCATCCCATCCGCTCCTTTCATCAGTTTACCTCTGCCGCTATGTCCGTCTTCGGCCATAATGTGCTTACGGTATTTAAGGTGAAGGAGGGTCCATAATTGTTTATTGCCGCGTAATATGATGTGCCCGCCGCGCCCGCCGTCTCCTCCGTCAGGCCCGCCCTTCGCGGTTTTCTTGGTTCTTAAAAAATGCACGGATCCGCCGCCACCTTTCCCGCTCCGGCAACAGATCTTTACATAATCAACAAAATTCGAGTCAGCCACTTATTATCTCCTGGATTTCTTCCCTGCCTTTTTCTTCTTTTTAACAGCGGCTTTTTTCTTATTGGAAGTATTCTTTTTCTTAATTGTTTTTTTCTTTATTGCTTTCTTTTTCTTCGCGGCTTTTTTGGGAGCAGGTTTACTTGCCTTCCCGCCTGACCGGCCTGCAGGTTTCTTTTTAACAGTCGGTTTTTTTCCGGCTGCTTTCTTTTTCTTCGCGGTTTTTTTACCGGTTTTAGCTTTGCTTTTCTTTTTTACGTCAGGTGCAGAGGCGCTGTTTTCTATAGGTGCAGATACGGCGGGTTTTTCTGCGCTCTTTTCCACCGTTGGCATTGTGCTTACTACGTGTACATGCTGCACTGTCTTTTGGGTAACGTCTGCGATATTCCTGTGTGAAACGTCGGTTCCTGTTGTATATACAGAAGATTGAAAAGAGGGGATGCTCATAATTTCAGGAACATATTCTGCATCGATCTTGTTGCACAATGCGTTGAATATTTCATCAACACTGCCAATGCCGCTCACCGAACGGAATTTACGTTGGCTTGTATAATAATCTTTAAGGGGTGCAGTTTTCTGATTGTATTCAGCCACGCGCTGTCGAATGGTCTTCTCATCCTGATCATCAACGCGGCCGGACTCCATTCCTCTCTGGACAATACGTTTAGTAAGCTCTTCGGTACTTACTTCCAGGGCAAGTGTCATTGTGATATTTGTTCCTTTCGCTGTAAGTAATTTATCGAGGGCCTGGGCTTGGGCAATAGTACGCGGGAACCCATCAAAAATAAAACCTTTCACGTTCGGATTCTTTCCAAGCTTATTATTGATCATTGTAATAACAATCTCATCGGGTACCAGCAAGCCCTGGTCCATAAGTATTTTTGCTTCCTGGCCGAGGATAGTGCCGGCGTCAATTTCACCGCGTAAAATATCGCCGGTTGAAAGATGGATAAGTTGATACCTTTCAACCAGCCTGGCTGATTGGGTTCCCTTACCTGCGCCAGGAGGGCCGAATATTACAAGATTTAGCATTTGAATAAAGGTTTAGAGTTTTGATTTGTTAGTATATTTTAATTGGTTACCACATAAATGTCTTTTAGGTTTCTTCCAAGTCCAACATAATCCAATCCATAACCGACTATAAATTTATCGGGAATTTCTTTACCAACATAATCTATTTTGATGTTCTTTTTGTAGGCATCGGGTTTTAATAATAAGGCGGCTATTTTAAGCGTAAAAGGCTCTTTTTTTAATAATTCTGTATAAATATATTCAATTGTAGCACCTGAATCCACAATATCTTCAATAATAACCACATTTCGACCTGTTATTGGCTCATTTAAACCAATAAGTTGCTTTACATGCCCAGTCGATTCCATACCCTGATAGGATGCTGTTTTAATGAACGAAACCATACAATCACCTTCAAATTTTCGCACCAGATCGGCTGTAAACAAAAAAGAACCGTTCAAAATGCTCAAAAAAAGTGGATTTTGCCCTTGCAGGTCATTATTGATCTCTTTGGCTAATGAGGTGACAAGGGTTTCTATCTCTTGTGCCTTGATGAAAGGAGTAAATTGTTTATCGTGAAGAGTAATATGCATGGAATAGTTAAATGCCAAATATAGGCAGATCCTGAATGTTCCTCTCAAGAAATCGAGTCTGAATTTAACAATTTGTGAATGATCAATCTGATACTAAACTGCTACCAAGAACTAAAAAAATAATGCATACAATCACTTTCGCCACTAAAGCACCAAATCCCACTAAAAAATAAAAATACGAACGACCAAATCCTTAACTAAACGACATTGATTGGTCTCATTCGTTAGTTGAAACTATGCACTCTCAGTTCAAGACTTTCAGTTTCTAAACATTATTTTCTCTGTGGCTCTCTGTGAAACTCCTTTTTCTCTGTGTAATTTTTTTTGTTACACAGAGTTTCACTCCTCTGTGCCAAAACACTTCGGTGTGCAGACACAGAGGAGACACAGAGAACCACAGAGCATTTTTATTTAGTATTGCGGAAAGAAATTCATTCTTTCTATACCTCAACCTATGGACTTTCAGTCCATAGGGGCTTAGTTATGGTATAACTTGATAGCGGTTTAGTATGAATTGAGGAAACATACTCAAAAAAACAACCCCGATCAATCGATCAGGGTTGTTTTTTTCATATTAGAACTGTCTATCTTAACAGCATCAAAAATCCTTTGTACTGTAAGGTTTTGCCTTCAATGGTTTGTACATCGAGCAGGTAATAATAGGTTCCTGCAGGTACTTCAAGGCCGGCATTGGTGCGGCCATCCCAGAATATTTTTTCGGACGCCTTATTGTATATCTCCAGTCCCCAGCGGTCAAATATGCGCGCCTCTATATTGGTAACTCCATAAGCCTGCAGGGTAAACGTTTCGTTAATGCCATCGTTGTTGGGGGTAAACACGTTGGGTATAACAAGGTCTTCAATAATAATTATCTTTCTCAGGGCCGTGTCAATACAGCCATTGTTATCTACAATTTCCTGCACGTAATAAATGCCACTCTTGCTAAAGGAATGTGTTGGATTTGTGCTGCTTGAAGTTGCTGTGCCATCACCAAAATCCCATACCCATGTAACACCTGCTATGCTCTTGTCGGTGAACTGCACATTCGTGCCGGCCCTGGGATATTGCGGGCTGTATGTGAAATCAGGTGCAGGGTAAGGGTTTACAGTAACAGTGGCGGTTGATGGCACCGACCATCTGCAGCCTGCTGTGTCGATCAACGTAAGGAAAGGAGTTTTTACGCCGGGAGATATATAAGTATGTGTAACGCAGCAGGTATCACCTACAAAGAAGTTGCCATCTCCAAAGTCGAGTGAATCAGTTTCGGTATTGATGGTGGTTAAAGTAAACGTAACATCAAACGGAATACATCCCGAGTTAGGTGTGAAGGTGTATGATCCCGATGGACCATTAACAATAACAAGGTCGATTTTTGTAATTGTGTCTTTACATCCGGCAGCGGTTGTAACAATTAATTTAACGGTGTATTTACCGGCGGCTGTATAAGTATTCGAGGCGGTGTCATTGGTTACTACAGGAGCGATATTGCCATCACCAAAATCCCAATAGCGAGAAACAACAGGCGAAACTGAAGTGCTGGTATCAACGAAAGTGACAGATAATGGCGGACAGGTAGAAGCGATCGCCGATGTTTTAAATCCGGCTTTCGGTTTGTCAATTACCACATAATTGGTTTTGGTTAATGTGTGACTGCAGCCCGTTACTGTGTCAGTGGCCGTAAGTTGAATGGTGTACGACCCGTTAGATGTGTAGCTGTGAGTCGGGCTGGTTGCATTTGAAACGGCAGATCCATCACCAAAGTCCCAGGTATACTTATTCGCGTTTGTAGACGTGTGTGAAAAAGTGACCGTGCTTCCGGGGCAGGTAAGCAGAGAGCTTGCCGTAAACGCTGCTGTTGGTAATTTATATACAATAATGTTGCTCTTGGTAACTGAACAGGAGCCGTCTGCATTGGTAACAATTAATGAAACAGAGTATGTGCCTGTGTTTGTGTAGTAGTGTACAGGATGCTGCTGCGTTGAGGTTTTTCCGTCACCAAAGGTCCAAGCCCACGCTGTGGCAGCAGGAGTGGTTTTGGAAGTGTCGCGGAAAACTACCTGTAAGCTGTCGCAGCCACCCTGGCTTTTCACATAAAAATCCGGAGTTATATCATACACTTTCACTGAATCAATTTTGATCACGCTATCTGTGCAGAAAAAACTGTTATCCGTAACATAAAGTTTAATAGTGTACAGCCCGGGATTTGCATAGGTATGAGAGGGAGAAGCTGATACTGAAGTTGTTCCGTCACCGAACGACCATGAATAACTTTGAATGCCGCCGCCCGTTCCGAGTATTGTTGTATTAGTAAATGTAACGGGAAGAGGTTTGCAACCTTGCTTTGGTGATATGAAAAAATTAGGAATAAGGTCAACAATTTTGATCAGTAATGTGGTGTCCTTTCTACACCCGGATTTATTATTCAGAGCAGTCAGTTTAACTGTATAAGAACCGGCAGCAGGAAAATCATGTGTCACATTATAGTTTACAGAATCTACCGGTGAGCCGTCACCGAAGTTCCAGTACCATTTATCTGCACCCAGGGATTGGTTGGTAAAAGTACGTCGTAAAACAGGAGTGCATGTTCCGGCTACAGTAAACCTGGGTACAGCAGGACTGATGTGAACAATTTGATTTTGAACCAGGGTATCGGGGCAGCCGACATTAAATACAATAAGCGTAACGTTAAATGTACCGGTATCACTATACAGGTGGGTAGTGGTTGAACCTCCGCCTCCCTGGCCATCGCCAAAGTTCCATACCCACTTGGTTGCAATGGCAGATGCCGATCCATCAAATACAACCGGGGTTAATGCGCAGGAGTTTGCGGGAGTTACAGTAAAGCTGATAACAGGTTTGTCGGTAACAATAACATCACTTGGCTTGGTGATCGTGGCGGTACAACCATATGCGTTTGTAATGGTAAGTGTTACATTATAAGTGCCAATGTTATTGTAAACATGCACCGGATTTTTTGAACCCGAGGTATTGTTGGTTCCTGAGGCCGGATCTCCAAAATCCCATAACCAGGAGGTGATCGTTTCGGTAGAAGAACTGTTATCGGTAAAATTTACCGTTAAAGGGACGCAACCTTCCTTAGGGGTTGTTGTAAATTGTGCCGAAGGTTTAATGATTCTGATATAATTAAGTTTCGTTAAGCTGTCCTTACAGCCTGCCGCTGTAGTAACAACAAGCTTTACACTGTCAAGTCCCGCCGCGTTGTATGTGTGTGTGGGGTTTTGTGATGTTGAAGTGCTGCCGTCACCCAGGTACCATTGCCACGCTGTTGCGCCGGGGGTATTGTCAGTAAAATTAACTGTAAATGGCGTGCTGCAGGCGTGAGTGGAATCGGCCGTAAAGGAAATCACCGGACGCGGGTTTACTGTAATATAAGCGGTTTTGGTTATTGAGTCAGGGCAAATGCCGGAGATAACAACCCTGAGTTTTACAGCATATGTGCCGGCGGTGGTGTACGGGTGGCTGGGGTTTTTTGAAGTGGATGTTCCTCCATCACCAAAATTCCAGGCCCATGATCCGGCTGCTGGTGTGGTCTGGTCAGTAAAAGTAATTGTTGATCCCTGGCAGATTACAGTATCGGATGCAGTAAAAGCCACATTTATGGCGGATAAAACTGTTACTGTTGATGTTGCTGTTTTTGAGCAGCCTCCGGATGTGCTGGCTGTTAAAGTTACAGTATATGTTCCTGAGGAAGCATAGCTGTTTGACGGACTGGTTGAAGCGGACGTTTTGCTATCGCCGAAAGACCATGAATAAGTCATTGGTCCGGTGCCGGTTGTAGTATTAGTGAAATTAATTGTTGCGGGAGTTTTACAGCCTATAGCGGGTGAAAATGTAAACGCCGGAGATAAATCAGACGATGATACTTTGATGTATGCAGTTTTTGTAAAAGAACTTTGACAACCATTGGCATCGGTTATGATGAGTGTAGTGGTATAATTTCCAGCTGCAACGTAGGTATGACTGGGGTTTTGTGATCCGGATGCGGGACTTCCGTCGCCAAATGTCCAAAACCAGGTAGTAATATTCCCCGATCCTTTAGTGGATAGATCATTGAATTTAACAGTATATGGAAAGCAGCCGGCCGTATCGTTCGAAGAGAATTTAGCGACCGGATTGCTGAACACAGTGATATAGGATGTAATTGTTTTTGTGTTTGAAATGCCGGTAGTCGAATTTCTGTACGTAAGTTTAACGGTATATGTTCCCGGGGTTACGTAGGTTGCAGTCGGATTTTTTACTGTAGAGGTGTTGCCGTTGCCAAAATCCCATGCCCATGTAGGATTTGTTCCACCCCCTGTTGAAAGGTCAGAGAATGTAACAATGAGCGGGCTGCAGCCTGATACCTTGTTCGCTGTAAAATCTGCGGTCTGCGCTTTTGTTGTTGTAGATAATATTAACCCGAAGAGGGTAAGAATGGGAAATAGTATATGTCTAACCATATTAGATTGATACAATTTAGTTTATGACCCAAATATAGTAAAAAATATCCTTAAACTGAGTAGATAGTTTGATAATCAATCTTTTAGCTTAAGTGTGTGTCCCATTTTATCCCTTTTGGTTTCCAGATACAGCTTATTGTGGACATTTGATTGAATTTCAATCGGTATGTTATCGACTATCTCGAGGCCATAGCCAATAAGCCCGGCGCGTTTTTTGGGGTTATTTGTAAGCAAACGGATCTTGCTTATTCCAAGATCGCGCAGTATTTGAGCGCCAACGCCATAATCGCGTTCATCCATCTCAAAGCCAAGTTCAAGATTGGCTTCAACAGTATCACGCCCTTCTTCCTGCAGCTTATATGCCTTCAACTTATTGAGCAGGCCAATGCCGCGTCCTTCCTGGTTCATGTAAACAATAACTCCTTTTCCTTCTTTTTCAATTATCTCCATGGCCTTGTGAAGCTGCGGGCCGCAGTCGCAGCGACAGGAGCCGAAAATGTCGCCGGTAAGGCAGGAAGAGTGAACACGTACCAGTACAGGTTCATCTTTTTTCCAGCTTCCTTTTATAAGTGCCAGGTGTTCCTGGTCTGTGGTGGTTTGCTTATATGCTACCAGTTCAAAATTTCCATATTCAGTTGGCATGGTAACTTTTACCTCCCGTTCAATAATACTTTCAGTTTTTAAACGGTAGGCAATAAGGTCTTCAATAGAGATTATTTTAAGATTAAACTTTTTTGAAATTTTTAAAAGTTCAGGCAAGCGGGCCATTGTGCCGTCTTCGTTCATGATCTCAACCAAAGCTCCTGCAGGCTCAAAGCCCGCAAGCTGTGCAAGGTCAACGGTGGCTTCTGTATGACCTGCTCTTCGCAGAACGCCGCCGTTCTTTGCTTTTAAAGGAAAAATATGGCCGGGTTTTCCGAACTCTTCGGGTTTGATCTTCGGGTCAATAAGGGCCTGTATGGTTTTTGAGCGGTCGTGCGCCGAAATACCTGTTGTGCAACCATGCCCCTTTAAGTCGATAGAAACCGTAAAGGGAGTGGCGTGTTCCGACGTGTTATTATTGACCATCATTTCAAGGTCAAGTTCGTGTGCGCGTTTTTCTGTAATCGATGCACAGATGAGTCCTCTTCCATGTGTAGCCATAAAGTTGACTACTTCGGGAGTAACGTTTTTTGCCGCCGTAATAAAATCACCTTCGTTTTCGCGGTCTTCATTATCAACGACTATAATAACCTTTCCTTTTTTGAGGTCTGCTATAGCTTCTTCTATTGTATTTAATTGCGATGACATACCTTATCAACCGATGTTTTAATGGCGTACAAAGGTATGAAAATAAGACTTACGAACGGAGCAGTTGTTCGTAGAAATCAAGCAGGTTACGGCAGATCTTGTTGTTATCAAAGTGGTCATTTACCAGCTGTTGCGCGTTTTTTCCGATAGAGCGGTAAAGTTGAGGATCATTAATACATAAATTAATACGATCGGCAAACTCTTCGGGTGTATTGGCTATGAGTATGTTTTTTTTGTGATCATATGGGACTCCCTCAGCGCCAAGGCTCGTGGAAATAATCGTTTTGCCGGTTGCCATTCCTTCAATGATCTTTATACGCATACCACCGCCCGATAGTAGGGGGACCAGCATAATGCCTTTTGATTGCATAAATTCGAACTGGCTCTTTACTTCACCTACAACTTCAATATTTTTTTTATTCAGCTTACTCAGCCATTCGGGCATATAACGCCCGGCTAAATATAATTTCATACCGGGTTGCAGTGTGGTAACCTTTTCCCAAACAGTATCCAGAAGCCATTTTACACCTTCAACATTGGGTCCCCAGTTCATAGCGCCAAGGTGAAAGCATGAAGGGAATTCTTCTTTGATATTTGTATCGGTTTTAATTGAATTTACATCAATGCCAAAAGGAATACTGATTATTGGTTTGGTACAGCCGAGTTTCCTGAAGCCTTCCGCGTCTTCCGGAGTGATGGCGGCAATTCCGTCATAATCATTCAGCATTCTCAACTCATATACTTTAAGCCGCCTGGCTAAAAGTCCGTAATAAAATTTGAGTACAGGGTTATTTGTGTTGGCTGTTCTCTGCTCCCATATTTTGTATTCAATATTTTGAGAGCGTAATACAATTTTTGCCTTGCTGTGTTTGCGAATGGTATTTACATAAGGCGCGACAAATAGCGTTTCAAGCTGAATGACATCAAAAGAATTATTCTTTAATACATCAGTCAGTTTGGAATCCACCTCTTTGCTGTAAAACCGACTCATATTATATGATTCGTTGCTGAAGAGATTCAGGAACGCTTTAACGGGTTTCGGTCGGGTGTCAACAAATACGGCTTCAATATTGGTTTTTGCCATATAGTCAGCAGAGATTTTGTTCTCATCAAAAGGATGTTTGTACGTACTCAGGGCAAGTACTTTAACTTTAGCTCCATGCCCGATCAACCCTTTGGTAAGAATATCCATCGCTACAGCGCCGCCATCTTTAGGCGGATTTGGCACCTTGCTGCACAACTGGAGTATATTCAATGTTTTACTTACGGTTAAAATTTATAATTTTATCCTGATACTATTTTAAGAATATTTGGTATCTGCATAACTGAATCTAAGCGGGTTGTTTGCACAGGCATCCTTAAACCTGCTAAAATTCAGCAAATAATCTCTAAAAATAATGGTTTTCAGGTTAACCGTATGGAAAAATATTTAATTACAGGGTTTTCAGGTTTTGTGAGCAAGCATTTTATAGACTACCTCGAACAGAATGATGTTGCCGCTACTGTTTTGGGCATTGATCTTAATAAACCTGAATTTGATCTCAGTGAATACAAAAAAGTAAAGTGCAGTTTTCAACAGGTTGATCTGTTGAATAAGGACGATGTTGATCGCGTTATGAAGCAGTTTCGCCCTGATTATATTTTGCACCTTGCATCATACAGCAGTGTGGCTTTCAGCTGGCAAAACCCTGTGGCCAGTTTCACCAACAACACGAATATATTTTTGAATCTGATCGAACGCGTCCGTGCGCTCGGTATTACGTGTCGTATTTTATCAGTTGGTTCTTCTGAAGAATATGGAAATGTTTCTCCATCCGATCTGCCTCTTCGTGAGGATCATTTGTTAAACCCGCTTAGTCCTTATGCGGTGGCCAGGGTAGCACAGGAGTTACTGTCAAAAGTGTTTGTTACCGGTTATGGCAGTGACATTATTTTAACACGCTCGTTCAATCATATAGGCCCGGGACAAAAAGATGTTTTCGTCATTGCTTCATTCGCAAAAAAGCTGGTTGATATTAAGCGGAAAAAAATTGCCTCAAATGAACTGGCAACAGGGGATCTTACAATTGTCCGTGATTTTGTTGATGTGCGTGATGTTGTACGCGCCTATTACCTTTTGTTGAAAAAAGGAAGGCAAGGCGAGGTCTATAATATATGCAGCGGCAAGGGTACCAGTCTTGCTGATGTACTGGATAGGATGACGAAAATTATCGGCGTTGAGATCAACCACAAACTTGATCAGAGATTTGTTCGCCCGGGTGATATCAGGGTGGTGGTCGGATCGAACGATAAGATAAAAAATGATGTAGGTTGGAAAAACGAAATCGGGTTGGACAAAAGTTTAAAGGATATTTTAGAGTATTATACGGTCATTTCAAAATAGGGGAATCCGGATTCAGGGATCATTTCTCAAAACAATCACGGTGAGGTGACATTGATATTTATACTGCAGCCGTTATTGTCTTTAATATTTATTGTGTAGGTGCCGGGGCAAAGACTGTTTTCATACCTTTTGGTGTAACCGTTGGACCAGCTGTATGTATAGGGGTTAGTGCCACCTGATGCGGTTATCATTATCCATTCTTTACAACCACATCCAATACAATTTGCTGCGCCTTTAGTAAATTGCCCCGATAGATTACATGCGGTACACGAATTAATTGTAATGTAATTGGGAATTATTACACTGTCTTTTTTGCAGACAGTTGTAACTACTAATTTAACATCATGAGTGCCGACAGCGGCAAACGTAACCGTAGGACTTACAGAATCTGAACTTACGGGGTTGCCACCTGAAAATGTCCAGCGAAATTTATATCCGGAAGTGTCACACGAATTGTTGACTGAAGGAGCGAATTTAATAGGCACATTAGGGCAAACATTTTTAGTATCTGTGGTAAAAGATAAGTCTAACACCTTTCCTTCACAAATATTAGTACATAATTGAGTGATAACAGCGTCGCCGGTACCCCCAAACCCTGCGCCTCCCGCATAAATTGTTTGAAAAGCTCCAATACTTACAGGATAACCACCGCCTGTATTGCCGGTAATATATAAGAAATTACCATTAATTGTAATTCCACCATAATCCTCCAGATCATCATGTCCAGTACCACCGATATACGTAATACAGGTTTGTTGTCCTAAAGGGTTATATTTGGCTATGAATTGATCTTCGGCATCACCACCAAAAACAGATTGGTATGCACAAGAACTAATTGGATAATTACCTGCATCAGTGTCTTCCCATTCACCGTAAACATATATATTATTAGCCTTATCAATGGCCATGTCAAATGGCCACTCATCCTTATTTCCACCAAAATAAGTTCCCCACTGAACTATTCCGGTACTGTTAAATTTAGCTATAAAACCATCGCCAAAACCTAAAGCCCATCCACCATTAATCGCTTGGTAGGCCGCTCCTGCTGCGATAGCGCTTAATGATTTGGTATAACCGCCTATTGCTACATTATTAAGAGTATCGGTTGCTACTGCAACGCCTATATCATTATCAGCACCTCCATAATATGTACTCCATAGCCGCATGCCCGAAGAGTTAAATTTAAATAAGAAAGCGTCAAGTAATCCACCTGAAACCATTTGATGCCCGGCCGAAACAGGGAAGTTAGTGGATCTTGTAAAACCTGCTATGTAAATATTACCTAAAAGATCGCAAGCAACTCCTCCGGAAGTTTCATCCATTGTACCACCCACATAAGTCGCCCAATTGCGGGTTCCGTTGGAAGCAAACTGAACCGTAAAAACATCTTTTCCACCAGAACGTGCAAGTTGGAATGCTCCTGCTTTTGAAATGCCAGTATTGGAATAAGTAGCTCCATATAAATAAACATTATTTCCAAATATGGTAACACTAGTTCCAATGTCATAACCGGAACCTCCATAAAAAGTAGCCCACAAGAGTGTACCGGATGGATCTAATTTTAAGAGAAAGGCATCACAAGAACCGCCATATGTGTTTTGATGTACCAGATTGCCCGCTGAAGGGCCTAAAGGAAGAGTAGGAGAATAGGTTGCACCTGCAACTATAATATTACCTGTTGCATCAGTAGAAATATCATTTCCATTATCATCTTGTGTGCCTCCGTAATAAGTTGACCATAATAAAGTACCACCCGGATCCATTTTTACAACGAATGCGTCTGTAACACCAAGCATGGTTGTTTGAAGTGCGCCTGCTGAAACCGGTAAATTGACGGAAGTTGCATATCCTGTAAAGGCTACATTACCTAAAAGGTCTGTAGTTACCGTGCCACACTTATCCCAGCCGCTGCCGCCGTAATAAGAAGCCCAAGGGTCGATTATTAAAGCGAACGAGGGATCAAAAGGTGAAAATGAGAAATTAATAAACCCCTCTCGCACTTTTCCTCCCTCTTTTGTCGGGATAAACTCTGGGGAGAGGGTAAGTATATACTTGGCCGGTATATCAATAACTCTTCCATTTATTACCTGGTAAACTTTTGGAATTGATTCGTAAAATTCATTTACACTTGTTTTTATTACCAAGGTACCTTCACTCTTAATGAATATGTTTTCCGCGCCGTTCCAGTGGAGTCTTATTTGGTTAGGATCGGCATGAGGCTTTACAATTAAGTCATACTTTATTCCGTTTGATTTGTTGCCGTAATAGGCTATATCAATACCGTTGTAAATATTTTTGCAAGTTATTTTGTTGTATTGGTTTACATGAGTTATGCCCTGAGGGCAGTGGGCATAGTAGTGGTTTGTGTACCCTTCTGATAGTTCCTCATTGAAAGTGACCATGTTTTTGTTGCAATCAATAAAGTCCATATCCACGCGGTGTACTGTAATCATCTTATTTTGCAATAATTCATCTTTCTTTTGTTGTAGCGATATTCTGTCAATATTTTCAGCGTGCTCCAATTCTTCTATTTGCTCATCAGCTTTTTGCATTACTTTGCTCATGTTGCTGTACACATAACTGATACCTGTTTTGCGTAAATAAATATCAGCACCGTCGCCGTCGCCTTTGTATAATATATCAGGACAGAGATTTCCGTCCGTGTCGAGTATCTGACCTTTGTTGGGAGTAAAGCGTAGACCATTACCTTTTAAAGAAACTTTATTTTTATTCCCGTTTTCTTTCGAAATATTATGTTGCGCGTGAACAATGCCCATAAACAGAATAAGTACAGGAATAAGCAATAGCTTATTTACTCTTTCGATTTGATTTATGTTGAGTTGCTTTGTCATTTTGACTTTTTAAAACGGTTATATTTTAACATACGGTATCACTCATGTTAAGAAAATCAAGGTGTAGTTATATTAACATTTACACTGCACCCATTTTTGTCTTTAATGTTTATTGTGTAGTTGCCCGGACAAAGACGATTCTCATATCTGTTCGTATAGCCGCTGGACCAGTTGTATGCATATGGACTTGTGCCACCCGTGGCGTTTACCAATATCCATTCTTTGCAGCCGCAGCCGGCACAGTTGCCAGTGCCTTTGGAAAATTGGCCAACAAGATTACATGTAGTACAGTTCTTAATTGTAATGTAATTGGGAATTGTTATGCTGTCCTTTTTACAGGCTGTGGTAACTACCAGTTTAACATCATAAGTGCCAACCGCATTGAATGTAACTGTAGGATTTGCAGAATCTGAATTTAAAGGGTTGCCGCCAGCAAATGTCCAGTGAAATTTATAGTCGGATGTGTCACAGGAATTATTTACTGAAGGAATAAATTTAATGGGCACATTAGGGCAAATATTGTTAGTATTTGCGGTAAAAGATAAGTCTAACACTTTCCCTTCACAAATGTTGGTGCAGAGTTGTATGAGAAATGCATCACCAACACCACCATTAACAGCACCAGATGGACCAGCATAAAATGTTTGAAAGGCACCAGGTGTTACTGGATATAAACCGTCTGTTGATCCAGTAGCATATAATGAGTTACCATAAATAACTATTCCTCCTCCTCCATCCAAATCATCCTCTCCTGTACCTCCAATATATGTTCCACATATTTTTTTTCCGGTAGGAGCTAGTTTTATTATTATTTGATCTTCAGGATAACCACCATTGGGGTCTTGACTTAAACCTCCATTAAAGGCAGGTTGATAACTACAGGCATCAATATTTTGAGATGTTGTAATAGCATCTTCTATTTCCAAATAAAAATAAATATTATTGCTTCCATCTGTTGCAATCAAGTCAATACCACCTGAATAAACTGCTGATAATTCGTCTCCACTTCCTCCACAGTAGGTGGCCCAAATGCGGTTACCCAACCCGTTAAATTTTACAAGAAATGCATCTAGGGCGCCCCCTCCATAAATATTTTGAAATCCACCCAAAGCTATATTTGATAGGCTGTTAGTCGTTCCTGCTAAATATACATTTCCGAGTAAATCTGTGGTAACACTTAAAGCAGAGTCAGTGCCTGTTCCTCCATAGTAAGTATCCCAAATTCGATTTCCTGCCGAGTTAAACTTGACAAGAAACCCATCTTGAATACCACCATAGCTGTTTTGAAATCCATTACCAGCGGTCATTCCAGTAGTACTGGTAGTGATTCCTATGACGTAAATATTTCCACTAAAATCAATAGTTACGTTATTTGCACGATCAAAGCCACTTCCTCCATAATAAGTTGCCCAAATACGCGTTCCTGCCCCATTAAATTTTACAAGAAAAGCATCGGTACTCCCATTCAAAATATTTTGAAATCCTCCAAAAGCAATTCCTACAGAACTACCGGTTATCCCAACTAAATAGCTATTTCCAGCGACATCTACAGCTACGCCATTCCCATATTCAGAGAATGTTGATCCTCCATAATAAGTACCCCAAATACGTACTCCTGCTCCATTAAATTTCACAAGAAAGGCATCAAAACCGAAAAAACCGCCTCCTTGACAGACATTTTGAAATCCTCCCGAAGCGATACCTGTAGTACTACTAGCTTCTCCGGCCAAATAAACATTCCCCCAAAGGTCAGAGGCTATGCTCTTACCACGATCAAAACCTGCTCCCCCATAATAGGTGCTCCACATCCGTATTCCTGTCGGGGTAAACTTCACAATAAAACAATCTGAAATACCTCCGGCATTAGCAAACTGAAAAGCACCACTTGAAACAGGAAAATTGGAGGAATATGTATATCCTGCGATAAGTACATTACCCATGTTATCATTGGCAATATCACTACTATATTCAAAAGTATTCCCGCCATAATAAGTAGCCCAAGGATCGATGATTAGGGGAAAAGCCTCATCCCATCCTTCTCCAAAGGAGAAGGAGACAAAAAAATCCTCTTGGCCTTCTTTAATAAAGAGAGAGTTAGAACCCTCACTGCGGGCCTCTCCGAAGGAGAGGGAGTAACTTGTTTTTATATCAACTATTTTTCCGTTTATATTTTGGTAAACTTTGGGGATAGATTCTGTGAACTCGTTTATGCTGGTTTTTATTACCAGGTGACCTTCGCTATTTAGGTGTAGGCTTTCTGTTCCCATCCAACGTAATTTTATTTGGTTGGGGTCAGCACCAGGTTGTACTATGATGTCGTACTTTATGCCGGTTTCTTTGTTGCCGTAATAGGCTACGTCAATTCCTTTGTACATGTTTTTGTACGTTACTTTGTTGTATTGATTTACATAGGTTATACCTTGCGGGCAATTCGCATAATAGTAATTGGAGTAACCGTCTACTAGGTCTTCATATTGTGTGGTTATATTTTTATTGCAGTTTGCAAAGTCCATATCCACACGGTGCATTTTTATAGGTTCTTTTTGTAGTAATTCATCTTTCTTTTTTTGTCCTTCGGTTTGGGTGAGTGTACCTGCTTTTATAAGGTCTTCTATTTGTTCTTCTATTTCGTGTATCACCAGACCCATGTTAGTGTACACATAGCTGATGCCTGTTTTACGTAAATAGATATCAGCTCCCCCTCCATCTCCCTTGTATAATACATCGGGGCATTGTTTTCCGTTCACATCGGCGATCTGACCTTTGTTAGGGGTGAAGCACAGGCCAGAGCCATGCATGTTTACAGTAAATTGTGTATGTTCTTTTTCGGAAAGAATATATTTTGCTCTATTGCCTATCTGTAAGGCAGGCTGGTTATTGGCAAAAATATTGCCCCCCACACAAATTATTACAGTAAGCGTATAGCAATGGCTTTTCATAAACTAAAGAATAATTATTTTTTTGACCAGCACACCCTTCTCTGAAGCGAGTTTGATAAAATAAACCCCTGCGGCAATTCCTGAGATATTAATAGACACTGCATGTTTTCCTTCAGCAAGCAAACCAAGATTTTTATTTATCCGGCATTCGCCTGCAGTATTATAAAGGTATAATTCTCCAACGGCACTTTTTGAAAATTCAAAAGAAAGACCAATCAGGTTTTCAAACGATTCCTGATACGCTGCAAAGTTTGAAATCGCAGATGTTTGATATTCGATACCACTTGCAATTGAATAAGTAACGGTAATCTGAATGTTATCAAGATTAACTACTCCACCATTAGCTGATTTATTTTTATAAGACAGAATCAATCCGAAAGCAGCTGAGTTAATTTCAGCCGGAGTCCATGAAAAACCCCAAAGATCGGTCGTTCCTCCATAGGAGTAATATTTATTCAGGGAGTCAATAAAACTAAGTGTTCCACGATTTGCGCTGCCAGTAGTGCCTCCATTTTTTGTAAGTTGTACGATGGTGTCGTTAATTGAATTTAAAGAGTCTGCTTTTCCTTTTACTTCTGCTTTAATTCCAAGCACAGTTGCACCGGAAGGGATCGCAAATGAAAAATCTGTTGAAATTAAATATCGGGAATAGTAACAGTAGTTCTGAAAGCAGGTATAGGGTGAGGCAAGTCCAACAGTGGCAAATTTTCCATCTTCCGATTTTGCATCGGACGTAGAATTCCATGTGCTTCCCGGACAGGATAGGCAGCCGGCTGATCCATAAACTACTGAAGCAGGGCTTTCGGGCCCAAGGGATTGAGCATTACAATGAATAACAATATTGAAGAAAAAAAATGCAAGTGTAATTAGTTTTGTTTTCATTTTGCTGATGTTTTTTGATACCTCTTTAAGATTTGACAAATGTTTTTCATTGTTAATATTTTTGTTGATTATTGGAGTTTAATTGTTCACGTTTCACGTATAAGGGAAATCAATTACTTGAATTTAAAGATAGTCTTATGGTTGATCAGGCTCAAATCATTTTTTATTAAACGGTAAAATTTGATGTATATTAATTTTATTAAATTTGACTAAATTTGTAATAATTTATCGAAAAAATGAACATTTAAACGTAAAAATTGATGAAGGTATCCAATGACTTGTTTTCCCTTGTGAAGTCACTAAATAAAAATGAAAAGGGGTATTTTAAAAAAGTATCATCTATGCATGTTACTGGCAAAAAGAACAGATACATGATATTGTTTGACGCAATTGATGAACAGGAAAAATATGACGAAGAAGAAATAAAACAGAAATTTAAAGATGAGCCTTTTGTTAAACAACTGCACCCCTTTAAAAATTATTTGTATAATTCGATTTTATGGAGCCTTGAGTTGTATCATCAGCGTAGTGCGCTTAGTTTGATACAGCGGCATATCCGTCAAATAGAAATACTTCGGAGTAAAGGATTGTTTGATCAATGTTTGATCATTATAAAGAAAGCAAAAAAACTAGCCAATGATCGGGGTTATTTTCTGGAGGCGATCAGTATATCCAAACTGGAAATTATTGTTGTATCCTCATCCACTTTTATTGTCGGTCGTGATAAAAAAGTAGACGAAGTAAATAAAGAAATACACAAACTTAATAAAATGCATATAAATCGCCAGGAATACTCTTACCTGCTTACGAAAATAAATATGCTCCACATAAAGGAAGGCGACTTTAGTTCAGAAAAATTGCGCAAAAGAGCGTTGCAGATTTTTAAAAAACCGTTACTCCGAAATAAAAAGAATGCACTTACAATTTGGGGGGAGTTGTTTTTTTATATTTGCCATTTTCTTTTTTATAAAAACTGTTTTGACGATGGCTCAGCATTGAGATATGGAAGAAAGTGCATTGAGATCATGGAAAAACATTCTGCACTTGTAATTGAATTGCCGACCATTTATACCTCTTTGTTCAGCGACATGGCTGAAATACACCTGCGTTTATCTGAATTTAATGAAGCATTCGTTTTAATTGAAAAATTAAAAGCGTTAAAAAATGTGTTTCGCGATAAGATTACTAATCATATCATTTCACTTTCTTCGGCTTGTTTCGAATTGATTTATTATAATCAAACCGGAAGATTTAATGAAGGGATTCGGCAGATCGAAAGGATAGAAGATGAGCTGAAGAATTACACTCCCCAGAGTACAAAACGATATGCTGTTCTGCTCAAGTATTATATGTCATGCCTTTATTTTGGTGTGCAAAATTATCGCCAGGCCAATAAAAAAATTGCTGAAGTTATAAATGAACAATCATCAGATGTTCAGATAAATGTCCAATGTTATTCGCGGATTTTACGAATAATTATATTTTTTGAAATGAAGGACGAAGATGCGTTGGTTTCGCAAATATTTTCAACCTATCGGTTCCTGCTTAAGAAATCCAGATTAAATAAATTTGATTCATTGGTTGTAAATTTTTTTAAAAAGAACAGTTCAAAAATTAAAAATGACCAGGACCTGATTAGTGCTTTTAAGATACTCAAAAGAGAAATAGATATTATTATTCTACGAATCCCGTCTGAAAGAGAAATAGTGAATTACTTTAACTATTCTTGTTGGTTGGAAAGCAAAATACAAAACAGGTCTTTTGCAGAAGTTGTGAAAGAAAAAAATCATCAACGAAGAACAAATAAAAAATGAATTTGGAAATGTTAAAACTGAAGGCTGGAGATTCCAATTCGCAAATTCATTTTCTTTATTTGTTAATGTTACTTCAGGGAGTCGTTACGTTAACAGTTACACTACATCCATTTTTGTCTTTAATGTTTATTGTGAAAGTGCCCGAACAAAGATGATTTTTATATCTGTTGGTGTAGCCGTCGGGCCAGGAATAAGAGTAAGGATTTGTGCTACCTGTGGCATTTATCATTACCCATTCTTTGCAGCCACAACCTGTGCAGTTAGCGGTGCCTTTGGTGAATTGTCCGATTAAAGGCGTAGGTGCAGTTATGGTAACTGTTGAAGTAGATATACAAGCGCCCTCTGTTATTGTTACTGTATACGAAGCCGCCGACAATCCTGTGACGGGAATTGTTGTACCTGTTGTAATACCGCTTGTTTCATTGCTCCAATTATACGTGTAAGGGCCACCCGACCCATTGCTGATATTAACACTTGCACTGCCATCCATTACTCCGTTGCAGGTTGCATTTGTTGTCATAGTTGCATTTGCTGAAAGTGAACAACCACAAGGAACAACAGTAATATACGCTGGAGTTGTAAGACTGTCTTTTTTACAAATTGTAGTTACTATTAATTTAACATCATGAGTGCCGACTCCGGGAAAAGTAACAGTAGGCTTTGCAGAATCTGAAGCTGCAGGGTTGCCGCCGGTAAATATCCAGTGAAATTTATAGCCGGTGGTATCACAGGAGTTGGTTATGGAAGGTGTAAATTTAACGGCAGCATTAGCGCATGCATTGGTAGTGTTGGAAGTAAAGTCCAAGCCAAGTGTTTTACCCTCACAAATATTAGTGCATAATGTGGCTACATAGGCGTCCCAACCGCCACCCCCGAAAATTGTTTGTGCTGTTCCGGCGGTTACCGGAAACCCTCCATCTGTATTGCCGCTAATATAAAGTGAAGTACCGTAAACTGCTATTCCTCCCGATCCGGTATCCAAATCATCTTCTCCGGTACCTCCCAAATAGGTTGCACATAATTTTTTTCCATTCGGGTTAAATTTTACTATTGTTTGATCTTCAATATCGGTATGATTACCCGGAATATTTGTACCTGATCCACCGTTAAATACAGGTTGCCAGGAACAGGCATCCGCAAGCAAGGGTGTAGCAACATCTTCCGCTTCCATGAGGAGATAGATGTTGTTATTCACATCTGTAACTACCTTGTAACCCAGTTCCCATTGATTTGCCCCGTAAAAGGTAGCCCACAGGCGGTTGCCAGCAGCATCGAACTTCGCCACAAAAGCATCAGTGCCACCTCCATAAACTCCCTGCCAGGTAACATTAACTCCACCGGCATTGCTGGCAGGGAAAGTACCGCCCCGGGTATACCCTGTAATTGTCACGTTGCCCAGCTTGTCTGTGGTGATGCCGTTGCCCTGATCCCATTGATCTCCCCCATAATAGGTAGCCCATAAACGGTTGCCGGTAGCATCGAACTTCACTACAAAAGCATCAAATATTCCTCCTCCAAATACTCCCTGCCATGTAACATTACTCCCACCGGCATTGTTGGCAGGAAAGCTACCGCCACTGGTAAGTCCCGTAATTACTATGTCGCCTAAGTTGTTGACGGCGATGTTGTAGCTATAGTCTCCTGCATTTCCCCCATAATAGGTGGCCCATAGGCGATTGCCGGCAGCATCGAACTTCACTATAAAAGCGTCAGTGCCACCTCCATATACTCCCTGCCAGGTAACATTAGTTCCGCCGGCATTGTTGGCAGGAAAAGTACCACCCTGGGTATACCCTGTAATTACAATGTTGCCTATGTTGTCTGTGGCGATGCCATAGCTAAAGTCTCCTTGGTCCCCTCCATAATAGGTAGCCCATAGGCGATTGCCGGTGGCATCGAACTTCAAACAAAAGGCATCACAGGTGCCTCCGAAGGCCCCCTG
>JACPDY010000134.1 GCA_016183775.1 Bacteroidota bacterium | reverse complement strand
AGGGCGGTTCTAAAAATTGGTTAACAAAAAAGTGAATAAAAACAAGGAGATAAAACAAGTGAAAGCGTTAATGGTTAATACCTTTGTAAAGCACCAATACCAAAGCACCATGCAAAGTAAAAAAACCGCAGCCCGAGGATTGTTTGATGAATTTGATGTACAGGAAAAACTAAGCAAACTAAAGGATCCGTTGGAACAATTAAGCAAGAAAATAAATTTCGAGCAATTTCGCCCGATATTGGATGGTATGCATGAAGGGGTAGAACGTAAAAGCAATGCGGGAGCCAAGCCATACGATGTGGTGTTGATGTTTAAAATATTGATATTGCAACGGCTGTACAGTTTATCAGACGAGCAAATGGAATTTCAGATAAATGATCGGTTGAGCTTCCGGCGGTTCTTATCGATGACCCTAAGTCATCGCGTACCGGATTGCAACACGATATGGAACTTCAAGGAAAAATTGAAAGAAAACGATAATGAGAAAAAACTATTCGATCATTTTTACGACATATTAGAAAAGGGCGGCTTAGTATTAAACACAGGCAAAATGGTAGATGCCAGTTTCCATGAAGTTCCCCGCCAGCGTAACAGCAGAGAAGAAAACGACCAGTTAAAAAAAGGAGAAGTTCCGCAAACATGGCAGAACAAACCCGATAAGTTATCGCATAAAGATACAGAGGCCACCTGGACAAAGAAAAATGAGCAAAGCTATTATGGATACAAGAATCACATTAAGTCAGACGCAAAAAGCAAACTCATTGATAAGTACCATGTAACTACAGCAAGTACACACGACTCCCAGGCATTGGAACAATTACTTACAGAAAAGGACGAAGGCCAACCGCTTTATGCCGATAGCGCTTACACAGGAGAAGATCAGGAAAAAACCATAGCTAAAGCGAAAATGATAAACCGTGTACACGAAAAAGGGTATCGCAACAAGCCATTAACACCCTTACAAAAAGAAAACAATCGCAAAAAATCAAAGGTGCGTGCACGGGTAGAACATATTTTCGGATTCATGGAGAACAGCATGCATGAGGCCAGCTATATGCGCTGTATAGGCATAGCGAGGGCAAAAGTAACAATAGGATTAACCAACCTGGCTTACAATATATGTAGAGCGGTACAATTAGGACTGAATATGTTCACACAAAGGGATGAAGAAAAATAAAAACAACACAAAAGCAAACAAAAAAATAGCAAGAAACAGTAAACAACAGCGACTTAAAAATAGAAAACCGAAAAAAAATTAACCGAAAAATTCAATCGTCATGAAAAAATCAATTTTTGGAACCGCCCTAAATAATGACGGTTGGATTTTATATAGCGACATTCATAATCCTTCTTGTACTCTTCTTCAATGCCTGCCTGAAACAAAAACAGAGGAGGCTCTTGTGAAATAAGAGCCTCCTCTGTAATCGCTGGTTTAACCACAAACCTGTAATTTTTGAACTACTATCTCTTCTGTCGATTCTTTAGGCCTCTCTATCAATCGTGAGGCGTGTCCAAAAGTCAAAACATTAAATTCCTGCATTTTCATAAAAATTAAATTTTAAGGTTTCCTAACAACCACAACCCATTAAATTTTTGACCCTAACCAGTTGTTATACTTGATGATCTCTGCATCTTCCAAAACATCATTTTGAACAAACAGTTTCACCTTTTCCAATAGCTTCTTGTTAAACTTCAGGAAGCCTACCGTTATCATCTGGCTTATAATTGATATCAGCTCCACCTCCCGCTTATGTTCAGGACGCTTAAATAATTTCTTATACTGTTTTCTCACCTGGGTAATTTTATATTCCAGGAGATCGAGATCATTTAGCTCATAACGGATGATCAGCTCAGCAATAGTGATCTTAAATTTCAGCGTTTCATCCGCATTTTTATAACTATCGTGTATGTATAGTTTGTTAAGGTTGCGGATCGCCTGCTGGTAATTCTGTTTGTCAAACCACAATATAGCCAGATTCAAATAAATGAACATGTCGTAAAAAGATGCGCTGTAAAGTTTCTTATTCTCCTTTAACTCTTCAAGTATATGAATCGCTTTGTCCTTGTCCAGAACCGAATAGTTGATCACCAGTGAATTGTGATAAAAGAACTGGTATTTGTCGCGCATAAGTCCGTTAAACTCATCCATCGCTGCTTTAAGCTGATCAACATACTCGAGCGATTGTTCGAACTTCTTATTTTTAAATAAACTGTTCACGATATAAGTGAGCATTTGCAGTTTTACATCGTGATTACCCCTGTTAAACAAATTCTCCTTTTTAAATGTTGAATACGTTGTCAGCAGATAATTTTCCAGAGAAATATAATCATGTTTCTGCAGCAACACCTGGCTTACTGCGTTATAAATCTTAAACCTAAGCACAGGACTATTCTTTATGTCTTTGTCATTTGAAAAATCATTGATCGTTTTTTCAAGCAGCTTCAATACAGGGGTTTCCTTTTCAGAATAGTTCTGGGTTATTTTAAGCCGGTAACTTACCGCGGCAAGAATATCATCAATCTGCCGGATACTGTATAGTTTTTCCCGGTTTTCTTTTCTCTTTTTTATATACTCTTCGGGGTCAACCGAAACAATTTCGTGCGATAGTTTAATATATTCTCCATATATTATATCAAGGAGATCATACGCTTCTATTGCGGAAGCATTGCCTTCCGCCTTTTTTATAAACCTTAATGCTAAAGCATATTTATTTTTAGCGAAATAAAACCGCACCAACGACAACAAATGAAGCACATAAATAATATCATCCTTACTATAATGCAGCAAAAGAATACTTTCATTAATACTTTCGATGAGCCGGTTCTTTAACCTGTAAAACGAATTACGGTCACCTCCCGGATATAACTTTTTTACTATCTTTTCCTCATCATACTTTTCCTCCACACGCCTTATATAATCAAACAACTCAATGTCTTTCCGATCTGTATGATCATACATACGCTTAGCCATCAATTTAAAGTGCCTGATATCCTCTTTATTAAGCCCAAGTATTATTTGATTCAATATGTCCATATAATTTCCAATTTTGAACGAGTAAGAAAATTAGCAATTTTATTTCATATTTAACAAAGTATCTCCTATTTTTACATAACAAGATTGCGCACCAATAAAATTGTCAAATTTATATTATAAGGAACGGGTGAACTTTAAACCACATAAAATGGACAAAATTGTTTCCAGAATTTGGTTGGCTTGCATAATATTGCTTGTTTTCCAATTAAACCAGTTAAATGCTCAAGTAAAATTAAGTGTTACAAGGGTTAAATTTGAGAAAGACACGGCCACGTTAGGATCTTCTGATAGACTTTCTGTAACAGTTAAAAACACCGGCAACCTGGCATTTAATGGTAAAATTTATATTGATTATAAAAGCAACGGTGCATCAGGAGGGACGACTCCTGTAAAATTTGACTCTACAAAAGCAGCCGTTAATTTTAATGCAAACGATACACTTGTATTTTCACCAACCTATTTTATTATTGACCAACAAAACTTTCGCAAGGGTCCTAATATTGTGGTAGTTTGGCCACGTGCTAATGGAGTAACAGCGATTGATTCGGGCAAAACAACCATTATTGTTATTGACCCATTAGGAATATCGGACGTACTTGTGCCTGAAAACGGCTTTGTTTTATACCCCAATCCAGCCTATTCACGTATATATATACTGCCAATAGATTCCAAAATTGGCATTGAAAACGTAAGAATATTTGACAATGTCGGGAATTTGGTTAAAACCCTAAAATGCAACAATAACCTGATCGATATAGATGGTTTAGAAAGTGGTCTTTACATGCTTGAAATTGAAACAACTACCCATGAGCGATTTGTAAAGCGGTTTTTGAGGGAATGAAAAAACTGTACTTTACCCTTTGTTTGGCCGCTGTAGCAGCAGGACATCTGTTTGCTGTTGGCAACAGGAATTACACCTCAACAGAAAAAAAAGATCCCCTCCATACGGCAGAAATAAACTCCTGGATAGCTGAGCAAAAACCGCTCGGTTTCCAGGAGAATAAAGGACAGGTGGCTGATGACAAAGGCAATCTTGTACCTTTTGTACTATTCAAGGCTGAAACTCCCAATCTCAATATTTGGATAACCAATACTGGCCTTACCTACCAGTTTTTAAAACTGGAAGAGGACGCAAACAATAATGCAGAACAGCAAGTCGGAGTTCTTGAAGAAAAAAATAGCGGCGAATGGCACCGGGTAGATATGGTTTTAAAAAATGCAACGATCAAAAAAGAAAACGTTCTGACTGAAGGAGATATTACACAAGGAGAAGTAAATTACTACCTCCCCCATTGTCCAAATGGAATATTTAATGTAAAAACTTATAGCAAAATAATTATAAAGGAAATTTACCCTGGAATTGACTGGATACTTTATACATCCTATAGCGCACTTAAACACGATTTTATAGTTCACCCCCATGCTGACCCCAACCAAATAAAATTCATATACGAAGACAGCGGAAAACTAAATGTAAAACGCAATCAAATCCATTTTGAAAACAAACTGGGAGAAATTGCCGAAGGAGAACTTCTCTGTTATCAGGGCAACGAATCAAATGTTATTACATCTAATTACACCTTTAAAAAAAATGAAACTCCCTTATATTTAGGAGCAGGTAATATACCGGTAACAAATAAAAAATGCCTATCTCAAAAAGCAGAAGTTATTTCCGAAAAAAATATTTTCTCCTATGAAATAGGATTTAACTTAAACAATTACATCAAAAGCCAATCACTTATCATTGACCCCCAATTAGTATGGGCTACTTTTTACGGTGGAAATGGAATAGACGGGCCCATGAGTACAGAAGTAGATGCGAATGGAAATGTTTATGTAACTGGATACGTGTCATCAACTAATTTCCCCCTTCAAAACTGGGCTGGTGGGTATAATCAGGGGATCTTAGGTGGCAACAGTGATATCTTCATCTTGCGTTTTACTAATGCCGGTGCTCTAACTTGGGCTACCTATTATGGAGGGAGTTTTAATGATCTGGGCAATTATATTGCCATAGATGGGAACAATAACGTGTTTGTAACTGGATGGACAATATCTGGAAATTGTCCACTTCAAACCTGGCTGGGAGGGTATAATCAAGGAGTTAAAGGAGCAGGAGCTGATGTTTTAATTTTGTGTTTTACAACTACCGGTGCTCTTACTTGGGCTACCTATTATGGAGCAAGTGGCAATGAAGGGGGAAATTCCATTGCTTGCGATGGTGCGAATAATATTTACATAACGGGATATACAAATGGTGGTTTCCCCACCCAAACATGGCTTGGAGCTTATAATCAGGGAGTTTTTGGAGGAGGAGCATTCAGTAATGATATTTTTATTTTGCGTTTTACAAACACCGGGGTTCTCACTTGGGCTACTTATTTTGGAGGAAGTGGAAGTGAATCAGGATATGCTATTGACATAGACACAGGAAACAATCTGTATCTAACAGGAAATACTTCCGGCAATTTTCCACTTCAAATCTGGGCAGGAGCATATAACCAAGGCGTCTTTGGTGGTGGAACATGGGACTCTTTCATCTTGCGTTTTACCAATATCGGGGTTCTCACTTGGGCTACTTATTTTGGAGGAAGTGGAAGTGATGAAGGATTTTCTATAGACATGGACATTGGAAACAATCTGTATCTAACAGGAAATACTTCCGGCAATTTTCCACTTCAAATCTGGGCAGGAGCATATAATCAAGGCGTCTTTGGTGGTGGAACATTTGACATTTTCTTATTGCGTTTTACAAACACCGGGGTTCTCACTTGGGCTACATATTATGGAGGAAATGGTGCAGAATATTATTCGACATATGACAACATTACAATTGATCTTTGCGAAAATATATTTATTGGCTTCAACACTACATCAACCAACATCTTCACTTTCGGAAATACCCCATGTGAGTATTATGATGCAACTTTTAATGGGGGTACTCAGGATATTTTTCTTGTTAAATTCAGTAATATAGGTATTGTAAAGTGGGCAACTTATTTTGGTGGAGATGGGTACGATTACCGGGAGGCATTAGACCTTGACAATGCAGGGAATTTATTTGTTGCAGGGGAATGGCAGTCAGTTACAAGCTCAGCAACTTATCCCGTAACCGATCCCGG
Organism: Bacteroidota bacterium; assembly: GCA_016183775.1. NCBI lineage: Bacteria > Pseudomonadati > Bacteroidota > Bacteroidota bacterium. Next base: position 731 of record JACPDY010000134.1, on the reverse strand, counting down.
GGGAGGCGCCTATTATGATGCAACCTTCAATGGTGGTACTGATGATAGCTACATTGCTAAGTTTATTCCCACTACACCTACCTATGCCAAAAATCAGGTAAACACCACGAGTTGCAGTCCATGCAATGGCAGTGCAACTATAAATTTAACGTGTAGTGAGCCGAATTATAGCTATGTATGGAGTAATGGCAGTTCAACATTAAATAACACAAGTACTACTAATACAATTACCGGTCTTTGCCCGGGAAATTATACAGTAACAGTAACAAGTAATTGTAATCAAACGCAAACGGCAACGGCAACGTTTGTCATTACGGGCACACCCTGCGAGACCTGCACTTTAACAGGACAATTTACCAAGGGCACAGTCAACTGCACCAATTGCGGCTGTAAAGAATGGGTAATGATAACCGCTACCGGCGGCACAAGCCCTTACTCCTACTCCTGGCCCGATGGTTATACAAACAGATATAAGAACAACCTATGTCCGGGTGCATACACCATAAATATTAAAGATAAAAACGGTTGCAGTATAAATGTTAATTTGACGGCACCTTGAAATATAACTAAGGGATGCCGTCGCTTAAAGCGCAATGTCATTAAGTTGGATGATAACTTTATGAATTATAGGGGGTTAAAGAACAGATTCCTCTGTTCTTTGATGTAACCAAACATCCCCCCTATGACTACAAACATACAAATTTTGAATACACTCAAGCAGTATATTGAAA
>JACPDY010000133.1 GCA_016183775.1 Bacteroidota bacterium | reverse complement strand
CAAAATTTGTATGTTTGTAGTCATAGGGGGGATGTTTGGTTACATCAAAGAACAGAGGAATCTGTTCTTTAACCCCCTATAATTCATAAAGTTATCATCCAACTTAATGACATTGCCCTTTCAGGGTTGGAGGCTTTTCTCCCCCCCCCTTATAACCCCCGATTGTATCGGGGGTTATTTATATTCAAGCCCTTCGGGCTTATTGCAATAAACTATTACTCTTAACTTAATGACATTGCGCTTTGAGCGATGTCATCCCTATGATTTCAGGAGCGCTCTTCCCATATGGAGCAGAGGTGAATAATAGTTTCAACAGCCTTTTGCATATCCTGTACCGATACCCATTCAAGTTTGGAATGAAATGAATGTTCTCCGGCAAAGATGTTTGGGCAGGGAAGTCCCATGAACGAAAGGCGTGAGCCGTCAGTACCACCGCGAATACTTGAGCGAACAGGCTGTAAACCTGTTCTACGGATAGCCTCCAAAGCGAAATCAACAACCTGCGGGTGTTTATCCAGTACCAGTTTCATGTTCCGGTACTGTTCTTTTACAGTGAATTCATATGTTGACCGTGAATATTTTTTTACAATTTTTTCTGTGATCTCTTTCAGAAGGCTTTCGTGTTTAACCAATCCTTCATTTGTAAAATCACGGATGATAAAATTGATCACTACCTTTTCAATAAGGCCGTTTACACTTACAGGATGTATGAATCCCTGCATCTTTTCGGTTGTTTCGGGCGACAGGCAGTCTTTCGGTAATTCGTCGATCAGCTCTGCGGCAATTTTAATGGCGCTTTGCATTTTGTCTTTCGCGAAACCGGGGTGAGTGCTTACTCCGGTTATGGTTATTGTAACTGCATCAGCCGAAAAGGTCTCATCTTCGAGGTGTCCCGCCGATTCTCCGTCCATTGTATAACAATAGTCTGCCCCAAGCTTTTTCAGATCAACTTTGTCTACGCCACGGCCGATCTCTTCGTCGGGGGTGAACAGTATTTTTATGGTTCCATGTTTTACTTCAGGATGGCTCATGAAAAAGTGGGCTGCATCCATTATTTCGGCGAGTCCTGCCTTATTATCGGCTCCCAGCAGGGTGGTGCCATCGGTAGTTATAATGTCATTGCCGATCTGATCTTTTAACGCAGTGTGTTCAGCCGCACGAATGATCTGTGTTTTATCGTTCGGCAATGCAATATCCTTTCCATCGTATTTTTTATGAATCACCGGATTCACATTTTTTCCGCTGCAATCGGGCGATGTATCCATGTGTGAGCAAAAGCAAATGACCGGAACTTTTTTAGTTGTGTTGGATGGTATTGTCGCATACACATAACAATGATCATCCATGTGAGCATCTGTAAGCCCGATCTCTAGTAATTCTTTCACCAATAACCGGCCCAGGTCCTTTTGCTTTTCAGTTGAGGGATAGGTATTGGAGTTGGGATCCGATTGGGTGTCGATCTTTACGTAACGTAAAAAGCGATCAGTGACTGTGTAGTTGATTTTTAGCATATACTTTATGTTATAAATTAGTTTTTCCAGGGATTAAAACAACTATATAAAGATAAAATTTAAACGGAACAGCTGAAACTTTTGATACTTTTGTCAGCAATTAACAAGTAGTATGAAAATAGCTGAGGAACTTAAGAAGAGGCGAACGTTTGCGATCATCAGTCACCCCGATGCAGGTAAAACCACACTTACCGAAAAGCTGCTCTTGTTTGGTGGTGCTATTCAGACCGCAGGTGCCGTTAAATCAAATAAAATAAAAAAGACTGCTACCTCGGATTTCATGGAGATCGAGAAGCAGAGGGGCATTTCAGTAGCCACGTCGGTAATGGTATTTAATTACAGCGGTGTGCAGGTTAATTTATTGGATACTCCTGGTCACAAAGATTTCGCTGAAGATACTTACCGCACCCTTACGGCGGTTGACAGTGTAATACTCGTGATAGACTGTGTGAAAGGTGTGGAGGAACAAACCGAGAAACTGATGAACGTGTGCCGGATGCGTAATACACCTGTGATCGTGTTTATAAATAAAATGGACCGGGAGGGCCGTGATCCGTTTGATCTGCTGGATGAACTGGAAGAGAAATTAAATATTAAGGTTCGACCTTTAAGTTGGCCAATTGGTATTGGTGCAAGGTTTAAAGGTGTTTATAATTTATATGAGAAAAATTTAAACCTGTTCAACGCGAGTAAAACCACAATTGATAGAAATATAGTCGGTATAAAAGACCTGGATGATAGAACACTCGATGAACAGGTAGGAGAGGAGCCGGCCAATAAACTGCGTGAAGATGTTGACCTGATAGAAGGTGTTTATGAGCCGTTTGATAACGAACCTTACCTGAAAGGAAGCCTTGCGCCTGTTTTTTTCGGCAGCGCGCTTAATAATTTTGGCGTGCAGGAATTGTTGGACACTTTTATACGTATTTCACCAACTCCTGCGGGACGGCAGGCTGATACACGTTTTGTGAACCCGGATGAAGACGCGTTCAGTGGTTTTGTGTTTAAGATACATGCCAACCTTGATCCACGCCACCGCGACAGGATAGCTTTTTTAAGGGTTTGTTCCGGAAGATTTGAAAGGAATAAATTTTTTCATCATGTACGTTTAAATAAAGACCTGAAGTTCAGCAGTCCGGTTACTTTTATGGCACAGGATAAGAACCTGATTGAAGAAGCGTATGCCGGAGATGTTGTAGGTTTGTATGATACAGGCAGTTTCAAGATAGGCGATACGTTGACCGAAGGTGAAAATTTTCTGTACCAGGGAGTGCCGAGTTTTTCGCCCGAACTATTTAAGGAGGTGGAGAACAAAGATCCGATGAAATCAAAACAGCTGGAAAAGGGATTAAGTCAGTTAACGGATGAAGGGGTTGCTCAGCTATTCACACAGCAGCCCGGTAACCGTAAAATAATAGGAACAGTTGGTGAGCTGCAGTTTGAAGTGATACAATACCGGTTGAAGAATGAATATAATGCCTCTTGTGAGTTCAGACCATTGAACTATTACAAAGCCTGCTGGGTTACATCCGATAACAAAGCCGCGCTGGAAGAGTTTTTACGATTAAAATCGAATTATATTGTAACAGACAAAGACAATAATTTTGTTTTTCTTGCACAATCGGAATGGATATTAGGTATGGCAAGGGAAAATCACCCGGATGTGCAGTTCCATTTCACCTCCGAGTTTAAGCGCGAGGCTACTGCTAAAGCGAAGGCCTGATCAAAATCTGATTTGTTTGTCTTTTTCCTGCAGAACATCTGCCAGAGGCTGGTTCTTAATCTTACTTTCTGTCCAGGCAATAAAGTCAAAATAGCTTAAAGCTTCTTTCTCAAAATCATCTTTCAGTAATTCTGTAAGCTGCGCTTTCAGTGTTTGAAATTCAGATACCTGGTCATTCAGATCATAGATCTTCGGGAATTTTTTTTCGAGAAATTTCAAGAGTATATGCTCGATTTGGTGCAAACGTTTTCGTTTTTTTAAATGATGGCGTGTTGCGTTGATCTGTGACAAGGCCAGATCATTGTTTTCAAGTTCGTAATTACTGATGATCGAAATGATTCGTGTTATGGCCTGGAGATCTTCCCGTATATCAACCGTAAACTCATTAAATATACGATTGGTCCAGACCAGGCATTTTTTGTAAGCTTTATGAGTGAAAAATAAAGTGACGATATTAAAATAAATAACAATTAAATTACTTCTCCGGATATATTTATAATGCTGCTGTAAATCAGTGTCAAAATTGGTGATATGTCTTTCGGCTCCTGAGAAATTTAATATACCTGAATCAATATTGATTAGATGTGAATAATAGAAGCCAAAGACCTTTGCTTTTGAGATCGGGCTAAGCTTGTATCCGGCTGAGATATTTTTAAACCCGGCTAATTGTGTCGCCGCTTCCTTAAATTTTTTTAACATAACCAGTCCCACTATGTAATTGTTGAGTGCAATGATATAGGCATCCGGGTCTTCGGCTATTTGATGAGGGTTACGCTTGAAATGATCTACCAGTTTAAGGGAGTAGATTAAAACACTCTTAAAATCACTCTTTATATAGGAATCGGTAGCTTTTAAATAATAGTATAAATGTTTTGAGAAAAAAGAGATCGCTAAATTTTCATTTGCGAAATAAGGAGAATTCCCCAGTTTTTCCATCCAATTATGATCCTCTGTTTTAGACCTTGAAACTCTTTGTTTATTTAAATGCAAAGCGGATTTTAACCAAAGCCAGTAATATTCCTTTTCCCTGTCAAGTTTAGAATAAATATCTCGTTCCTTATTTATGATCTGATTTTCTTCATCGGGTGAGAATCTGTGAAGTATCAATTTTTTTTTCCATGAATAGATCTCGGCGAGGAGTATTTCCTTCTCATATTTAATGCCTGCTTTCAATGCTTTATTTAATATTTTTTCACATTGAACGTATAATCCTTTATTATATAGAATTTGAACCTGGTTGATCTCTCTTCGGATTATAATTTCCACAGAAGATTCTGAGCAACTTTGTTCAAGACTTTTCAGGATATTGTTGTAGAGATAATTTTTAAACCCGGGTAATTGCTGCGGTTTAATATCATCAATTATTTCAAGCAATTCCGATTCGTTATAGAACTCCTGTTTGTTTATTATGTCAAATAACCGGAGGTATATGTGATCTTCTTTTTTTTCTTTTGGAACACTTTTTAAAACATAGGATTTGAATGAACGTTTTTCGTCCTTCGTCATGGAATGAATTAACTCATGGAGTGCGGTGGAGATCTTTCGGGCCATTATTAAAATTGGTGTTATTCAAATTTAATTCTTTTACTTTGCTCTTCTAAACAATTTTGATTTATTATTTTGAAAACTAATACAATTATTCTATTTAATTAATTGTAATACATATAGTTATATTAAAATCTGCGATATATGAATATGATAACTTTAGCTGTAATCAAATAATTGCTAAACAAATTAATTAAGAATATTTAATTGACTTGCCCTCTTTTCTTTCTTAATTTCACCCAAGACCATTGAATTATGATAAAAACGTATTCAATTAAGAAATTCGCAGCGGTTAAAATGATTCTGCTGTCAACTCTTACATCTGTGTATAAACGCTGCAGGTGGAACAAGACATGGCCTGATGGATATTTGAACAGGTATAAAAATCAACTTTGTTCGGGTAGTTATAGTGTAAATGTAAAAGACAAGAATGGGTGTAGTATTAATGTTACTTTGATATCACCATAAATTTTACGGAGATAATTTTATAATTATGAATAAGCAGCGGACTATTAATTCTATTTTTGTTTTTCTTTTGTTAAGCGGGAACAACTTTGCTCAGGTTAGTGCTGCATACGGATCATCTGACAACGAACAAGCGAAAACGATCACCCCCCTCCGTGGTAATGGCATCTCGTTCACTCCCAACAAAGGACAGGTTGCAGATGCTGCAGGCGATCTCCGGCCCGATGTATTGTATAAAGGTGAGGGAGGCGGTTCGGATATCTATATACGTAAAACAGGAATCAGTTATGTTCTTAGCAATGTGAATGAAGTAACAAAGGAAATAATTGAAAAAGCAGAGGAATCTGAAAAGCTGAATGATTCAAAAGTAAATACAGTTCAGAAGGTAAGAGAGTTATGGAAGGAGCACCAACTAAGGATACATCGTGTGGATATGGATTTTGTTGATGGTAATGCAAGACAGGAAGTAATAACTTACGATCAGTTGGAAGGGTATTCGAATTACTATTATGCTCATTGCCCGCAGGGTATCACGTATGTTAATTCATATAATGCCATAATGTTGAGAAATGTCTATAATGAAATTGATGTTAAATATTATGGCGGGAAAGAGAATGGTTTAAAATACGACATCGTTGTAAATCCGGGAGGTGATCCGGCTCAGATAAAATTAAAGTATACCGGTGTTCAAAATATAACATATTCCGAAGGCAAACTGACCATAAAGACAAGCGTTAATGATATAGAAGAATCTATACCTAAAGTATATCAAAATATCAACGGACATATTGTTAACATTGAAGCACAATATATTCTCGCAGAAGATTATTCATCATCTGCACCTAATGCCCAGCATTCATATTATATAACTTTTAAGTTGCTTTCTGATTATGACACCAGATTTCCTTTAATTATTGATCCATGGGCAACTTATTATTCCGGTCCGGGTTTGAGTAGTGGCAGCGGACTTGCCGCGGATGGATTGGGGAATGTGATCTTCACCGGACGACCCGGCAGCAATATAAACTTTCCGATTAGTGCCGGTGCCTTTCAGATCACAGGTGGAGGAAATGTGGATGCCTTTCTCGCAAAGTTTTCGATTAATGGCACCCGTATATTCGGTACATACTTTGGGGGGGCTAATAATGAAAGAGGATATGGGGTAGCCACGGATAAGAATAATGATATATTATTGTCCGGCAGCACAGCTTCTGGCAATTGTCCGGTTAAAAACCCTGGAGGAGGGGCATATGCCCAGGCATTTGGTGGCGGTACAGACGCATTTGTAGCCAAGTTTACTCCGGCAGGTCTTCTCACGTGGGCGGTTCTTTATGGTGGAAGTTCCACTGATGAAGGTTATGATGTGATAACAGATGCAGCAAACAATGTTATTGTTGTCGGGTACACGGAATCTTCCAACTTCCCTGTGTTATCTCCTTTTCAGGGTGCACTGAGCGGAACACAAGATGCTTTTGCTGTTAAGTTCAACAGTGGTTGTGTCAGGCAATGGGCAACTTATTTCGGAGGATCGGCTAATGATGATGCCGTGGGAGTGGCGAGTGATGGGGCGAGTAATATTTTTATTACCGGAGAGACATCTTCCAATAATTTGCCGCTTGCTGCCGCAGGTTTTCAGCCTGTCTTTGGAGGCGGTGTTGGTCTCCTCAGGGATGTTTACCTTGTAAAACTGAACGGTGTCACCGGCTTCCCGGCATGGTCTACATATTATGGTGGATCAGGGTATGATTGGGCTGCAGGGGTTGCAACCGATGCTGTAGGGAACTGTGTTATAACGGGTACAACCGCGTCAGCGAATAATATATCCAGTGTAGGTTCTAACCAGATGGCTTTGGCCGGGAGCAACGATGCATTCATTGCTAAATTCACTACTGCCGGTGCCCGGTTATGGGGTACTTATCATGGAGGACCCGCGGAGGAGGTTACGGGTAGTTGTGCTATTGATATCAAGGATAATATTTATTGGTATGGAGAGGTTGAGGATGACAAGCCTAATCCCAGCTGGATAAGTGTTTGTGCATACCAAAACACATACAATGGGACCGAAGATCATTTGATTTCAAAATTTGACCCTAATGGTAAACTCATTTGTACTACAGCTGTTGGAGGCCCTCTGGAAGAGGATTATGATGCGGGTGTGGTTTATCCTCATTATGATATAGCCGCATATGATCCATTTATATATATAACCGCTCATGTAAGAGGCGGTGGCTATCCTGTTTCTCCCGGAGCATTTCAAACCGCGTCCGGGTCCGGTGGCGGATTGGCGGAAGCGTTTGTTAATCAATTGTGCAGCAACATTTGTCAGCAAAAATTTCTTAATACAAATGCGACTGCCAGTCAAACTGTTATTTGTCCAAATGTTCCCATTTCTTTTACATCAACTGTAAATAATGCCTGTGATACAACAGATTTAAGATTTAAATGGACATTTACAGGTGCAAGCCCCAATACATCAACAATATCCAATCCTGTTATTACGTATGCTTCGCCTGGTTTTTACACTGTCAAATTGGTTGTTTCCACTCCATGTCAAAAGGATTCGGTATTAAAAACAAATTATATTATAGTAAATCCCTGTACGATCAATGCCGCCGCATCTAAAGCCACTATATGTTCCGGTTCCTGCTCAAATATTACCGCAACCGGCTCAAGCGGTACTTCACCTTATACATATAGCTGGAGTAGCGGCGGGACCTCTGCAACAATAAATGTCTGTCCGGTCACCACAACTGATTATACAGTAATGATAACAGATGCATTGGGCAATTATGCAGCAACAACAACTTCAATAACAGTTTACACTCCTTTAGTAGCAACTTCATCAAGTACCAATATTAGCTGTACAACCAGTGGAAGTGCTTCTGTTAATGTTTCAAGCGGGACAACTCCATATGTATACAGTTGGAGCAATGGTATTGTAACCGGGCCAACTTCTGCAGTTAATTCATCAATTTCGAACCTTATAGCCGGCGGCTATACATTAACCATCAGAGATAGCAATGGCTGCACGCAGACAAAAACATACAATATAACAGGTGTCAATCCTGTATCCGCCACATTTACATATCCCATGGTATGTTTAGGGGTACCTGTAACATTTACCAATACTGGTTCAACAGGAACATATAACTGGGTTATCTCTCCGATAACTCCGGCCAATGTAAGCGGTACAACTACCGACTTTTCCTATACCTTTTTAACTACCGGGACATATTCAATAAGCCACACAGTAACCAGTGCAGGTTGCAATAATACGGTTGTGCAAAACATTACAGTTACCAACTGTACGGGTCCTGTTGTAACCACAACCGGAAGTTCAATTTGCTCCGGATCTTGTGCCACCGTTACATCTAATGGTGCAGGAGGTAGTGGTCCATATACTTATTCCTGGAACAATGCCGCAACTACACAAAACATAAATCCTTGTCCGGTTTCAACTACCACTTACACCGTAACAATAACAGATGCCGGAGGAAATACATCTACTTCAACAGCGGTGGTTACTGTCAATCCGGGCGCAGATATAACGATCACAGCAACCAATATAACATGTAATGGAAGCGCGGATGGAGCAATTGCTGCCACCGGAACAAGTGGCATTTCTCCATATACTTATAATTGGAATAATGGACAAACCGTGGTCACAGCAACCGGTTTATCACCTGGTAGCTATACTGTAACTGTAACCGACAACAAAGGCTGTACATCCACATCATCAGCAACAATAATTTCACCTCCGGCTCTGATTGGACAATTTACAAAAGGAACAGCGAGCTGTACCGCTTGTGGCTGCAAACAGTGGATTATGATAAATGTCTCCGGGGGAACAGGTCCTTATTTATACTCCTGGCCCGATGGGTATGTTAACAGGTATAAAAATCAGCTTTGTCCGGGAGCATACATGGTGAATATTAAAGATAAAAATGGGTGTAGTATAAATACAACAATTACCGCTCCATAGAAAAAAATATTAACCTGGAAAACTCAATTGCCATGAAAAAATCAATTTTTGGAAACGTCCTTATATTATTAATATGCAGTAATGTAATTCTTTTTGCTGGTGATGGGAAAATATCGTTGGAGCAACAGAGACAAATAGAACATTCATTACAGAGCCGGTCAGTACAATTTATAGAGAATAAAGGGCAGATAACCGATTTGGATGGTAAGCCCGTTTCTTTTGTGCTTTTTAAAGTTGAAACCCAGGGAATAAACCTGTTTATTACCGAAAAGGGGTTAACCTATACATTCTTTCAGATGGAAGATGAACATGAAAAGGAAGAATACGGGATGTTTGCTCCTTCTGTTTTGGGTAATGAAGGATATAAGGTGAAACTCCAATGGAGCAGGGTCGATATGGATTTAGTCGGGGCAAACATCAGGAAAGAAAATATTATTCCTGAAGGAAAATCACCATGGTTTAATCAATATTATTTAGGTTGTTGCCCGAATGGGATATCGGATGTACATGGATATTCAAAAATTGCAATTAAAGATGTATACCCGGGGATAGATTGGGTGTTTTATAATTTTAATTCCACTCTTACAAGGATTGGGGGGGCCGATGGTGAGAGACCAAAGGGTTTTAAGTATGATTTTATCGTTCATCCCAATGCCAATCCCAACCAGATCAAGCTACTTTATCGTTCAAAAAATAAATTACAGATTGATAATACAGGAAAGTTGCATATAAAGAATCTTTATGGTTCGATAACTGAAAATGCTCCGGTAAGTTACATTAAAGAAAATAATAAAGCTGTAACAACACAATTTATAAAAACAAAAGTAAACGTATTCAAGCCAGGCGGTAGCAGTGAAGGTTATGAAACACAAGTTGAATTCAAAATTGCGCATAATACTTTTAATCCTAAATATGAAACATTGGTTATTGACCCACAGTTGATATGGGCGACTTTATACGGAGGGGCTGGGACAGATGGTCCGCGGAGTATTGACTGTGATGCATCGGGAAATATTTTTATTACGGGATATAATCAATCAGGTAATTTCCCGATTTTGGATCCGGCAACAGGCGCTTATTTTCAAGGAGTAGCTGCAGGTGTGCCAAGCAACATATTCATATTAAAGTTTACAAATAATTATGTTCTAGCCTGGGCAACATATTATGGTGGGAGTGGAGGAGATAATTATCCTCATTTTATTTGTGTTGATCCGTTTGGCAATATAGTGGTTACAGGGCGTACGACCACTATTGATTTTCCATTATTTGATCCCGGAAATGGCGCCTATTTTCAGGCTTATGGCGGAACGGGAGATGCTTTTATTTTGAAGTTTAATAATGCAGGTGTTCGCCAATGGGCCACTTATTATGGTGGAAATGCGAATGATAATGGCGCATCAATTTGTACAGACAACATTGGCAATATATATCTTACAGGAAATACAGCTTCTCCGGCCGGTAGTTTCCCGGTTTTGCTTCCGTTTCAGGTAGGGTATGGTGGTAATAATGATGCCTTTATTTTGAAGTTCAATAATGCAGGTATTCGTCAATGGGCCACTTTTTACGGAGGTAGTGGAATTGATATAGGGAATACTATTTGTGCTGATGCTTTTGGAAATATTTTTATCGGAGGATATGCAACATCGGCTAATTTTCCAGTACAAAATACCGGAACTTATTTTGATGGAGTTTTGGGAGGAACTCAGGATGCTTTTATTTTGAAATTCAATAATGCAGGTGTCCGCCAATGGGCTACTTATTATGGTGGAAGTAAAGATGAAACCTTTCTTACCCAGGATAATATAGTCGTTGATATCTGTAATAATGTATATGTAAGTTTCAATACATTCTCTTCCAATATCGCCGTTAATTTTTTCTGCTTTTCCGATTATTATGACAATACTTATAATGGCGGAGGAAGTGCAGGTGGGGATATTTTTATTATTAAATTCACTAATTCCGGAGTTTCTTTATGGGCGACCTATTTTGGAGGTGTTGGCGATGATTTTCGTGAAGCATTAACCATAAGTAAGGGAAAAAATCTTCTTATTACGGGCGAGTGGGATAGTTTCAGCGGCCCTATTGTTTCAAGATATCTAAGTTATCCTCTTACGGATAGAGGGAATGGCGCTTATTATAATGCAACAACAGCCGGATCCGACGAAGGTTATTTGGCTGAGTTTAAACCCGTTTCGGCTTATACACAAAGTCAGGTAAACAATTCTTCGTGTACTCCCTGCATGGGGCGCGCTACCATAAATGTTACATGCGGGCAGCCTTCTTACAGCTATATATGGAGCAATGGGAGTACCGCGAATACTACTTCTACAACAAACACTGTAACCGGCTTGTGTGGTGGCACATACACCGTTACAGTGTATATGAATTGCGATACTATTCAGGCAATCTACTCAATTATTGAAAACCCGGGAGGTATTTCAGCAAGTATTACTGCTAACAATACTTGTAGTAGTTTAGGTTCAGCGACAGTCACTCCAGCTGGAGGTACCGGAAGCTATACTTATTTATGGAGCAACGGTCAAACCGCGCAAACTGCCACAAACCTTGTACCTGGCAAATACGGCGTAACTGTTACGGATGCAGCAGGTTGTTCCGATACGAACAGTGTAATTATACAAACTCCTTTTTTCGCTGAATATACCAAAGGAACTGCGAACTGTGCCGGCTGTGGTTGTAAAGAATGGATAATGATAAACGCTGCGGGTGGAACAAGTCCGTATAGCTATACCTGGCCTGATGGATATTTGAACAGATATAGGAACCAGCTTTGCCCGGGAGCATATTTAATAAATGTTAAAGATAAAAACGGATGCAGCATAAACATTAATCTGACTACACCTTGAAATTATCTGTGGAATTAAGCGATGCTTAACCTGCAATAACCAGGATTCAATCAGACAATTTAGCTTTTTCCCTGATCATCTCCGCAAACGACCGGTTCTCTATTTTACTTTCTACCCAGGAAATAAAATCAAAATACTCTAATGTTTTAGCTTCCATTGGGTCTTTCGTCAATTCCACTATTTCCTGAAATAATTGTTTATACAGTTTAATTAATTCTTTCTTATCAAATGTCTTTGATGATATGCGCTTTAAAAACCGCAACACAGCACCTTCCAACTTATTTAATTTATTACGTGATTTTAAATACTTATAAGTAGATATTATCATTGAAGGAGTTAAATTATCTTCCTCCAATTGAATTAGCGCAAACAATATTTTACTGAATGAAAAAATATCAGGGCGTATATTATCTGTTTGATTTAAAATAAGGTTCAAACATTTTTTTGCTCTTTTGTAATCACCAACAATGAAACATATACAGGAAATAGTATACAAGCCAACAACTACCTCCTCCCTTAGTTTGGAAGTTGACTCATCCAAAACTATATTGCTTACAGTCGAATCTTCCTGTTTTATAATTTTATAAGCTGTATCAAAATTACTGATCTGGAGATAGTACAGTAGCTCGATACCAATTGCTCTAAAATACCGGTGAAAGGACAACTGCTTTATTTTTGGTTTTAATGTCCTGGTTTTATTAATGTAAACGAATGCACCATCAAAATCCTTCATATTTAATTTGCTAATGATCATGTTTTCTATGGATATAAAATATGTTTCAAAATTATCGTTGATTTGATGTGGATTTTTCTCAAAAAGCTGAATACATCTTTCGATCATAAGCTCTGCTTTTTTGTGATCCCGTATTACCTGTGAGATACTTGCATGGGATTTATAATAACTGTTTAATGCAGAAAATGTCAAACAACTTTTTTCATTTTTTAAAAGCGGATGATTAAATATATTTTTTATTTGATCTTTCTGCTTCCTGCTGAGCGAACTGGATTCTATTCTTGAATAATGCTTGATGATTTCATAAAGCTTTGAAAGCTCGATATTGTTTTTATACTTATTTATTGAAAGAAATATTTTGTTAAATAGCCCCCCGATATCTTCTGTGGTTTTGGGAGAGTCAACCCTGTTTTCAATTCTCGAAAATTCTGCTTCAAACCAGGGCTTATCATATTTTAGCGCCATCTTTTTCCCCTTGTCTATAAGACTTTTACTTTGTTTAAACAGTCTTTTCTCCTGAAGTATTTCTGCCTGAGATAAATAGTGCAGTAAGGTATAATTGCTTTTTGAGGAGTAATTCTGTACTTCTAACGAACGAAGAATTGCATTGTATAAATAAAATTTCGAATTACGCATTTTGACCAGTCCAATTCTCAGTTCCCGTTTTAACTGTTCCTCATTATACTCTTCCTGTTGTTCAATGGCATCAAATAATTTAATATAAACAACATGCTCTTTTTCTTTTTCAGAAAAATAATATGTTTTGAAATACGCTTTTTCTGCTTTGCTAAGCGAGTGGATCAGATCAAAGACGTCCCTTGAAGGAATTTTAGACATAGAGGTTATATTTTACGAAATCAGCCGGATTTTGCCATTTCATATAGTACCATTTTTTTGCCCTGCCTCCTAAATAATAAAGTTCTTTTGTTTCTATATTACCTCTTACTTGTGACAATTTTATATTTCCTATAATGCTCAAATAGCAGTAAAATTAATAAAAGTAAAGCATATTGGTAAAAAAAATATTGTACTAAGATAGAAAAGTAATAAATATTGTCCATTATGCTTCCTTGCCTTCTAAATTATTAAGGAAAAATGATTTGACTTCTGTTTATTTATTAATGATATTCGAGAAGTTTTAAAAAGAGATTTATGTAACAACAGAATCATAATTAGAAGATAAAACAAAAACGAATTTTTAATCAATTGAAAACCCATACACCATGCACCAATACAATACTATAAAGCGGTTGTTGCGCTTTGTTGCGGTAGTAGTATTCATTGGCCGCAGCCACGCGCAATCTAATGTTGCATCCGAACCAATTACCAAACCTGTGGTGCGCTGCGTCGAACCATCATTAATCCCGGGTACTCGGGATCAAATCTCCAAATCGTTACGTGGCAATGGTATGTGCTTTACTCAAAACAAAGGGCAACTAGTTGACATGAAACATAATCTTCGTCCCGATATACTATACAAAGGCGAAGGTGGTGGTGCAGGTGTATACATAAGAAAAACAGGCATCAGCTATGAGCATAGCAATATGGGAGAAGTAATGCACGAAGTAGAAGAACAAATTGAAGAAAAAGAAAAATACGGCAAACTAAACTTGGGTGAAGAACAACAACTGAAAGAGCAACTCATGCAAAAAGCGGTTGTAAAACTTCACCGGATAGATGTTGACTTTGAAGGCGCTAATAAAATTACTGCAATACAAACAGCCGATCCGGTAGAAGGCTACACCAATTACTACTATGCCCATTGCCCCAATGGTATCACGCATGTAAACTCGTATAACGAAGTAACTGTAAAAAATATTTACAACAACATAGATGTAAAATATTACGGAGGCAAGGCAGAGGGATTGAAGTACGATATAGTAGTAAACCCGGGAGGAAATCCCAAACAGATAAAACTCCACTGGAAAGGCGCAGAGGAATTAACAATTAATAATGGGAAAATAAAAATTAAAACAAGCGTAAACGAATTTGTTGAATCTATACCCAAAGTATACCAAATCATTAATGGAAAGATTGTTGATATAAAAATCCAGTACGTTTTAGATGGTACAACTGTGAGCTTTGAACTCGGAACCTGGAATCCGAAACTCTCTTTAGTGATTGATCCCTGGGTTACTTATTATGGTGGAACTAATACGGAAGAGGGGCGTTCTGTCAACGTGGATAAACAAGGAAACGTAGTGTTTACCGGAAGTACTTTTTCATTTGACTTTCCTTTTAGTGTGGGAGCTTTTCAGACAGCCATGAAAAGTATTGATGCCTATGTTGTAAAAATGACTTCCTCAGGAAGTAGAGTATTTGCTACTTACTTTGGAGGAAATCAATACGAAACAGGTATCGGAATAGCTACTGATAACAATAACAATATATTTATTGCCGGAATTACTAATAGTATCAATTTACCCAATAAACCCCATCCTTCCGGAAGCTCATATGGACAAACATACATTGGTGGTAGAGATGGGTTTATTGCAGAGTTTGATCTTATTGGAACATTAATATGGTCTACCTATTTTGGTGGAACTAAAGATGATAACATTAATGATATTTGCTGCGATCCCACGAATAATATTTTTATTTTAGGTAGTACATCGTCTGCCAATATACCTATTATGACTCCGTATCAATTATCTCTTAAAGGGCCTACGGATTGTTTTATCGCTAAATTTAATATTAGTGCTACCCTACAATGGTCTACCTATTATGGTGGAAATAGTATAGATGAGGGATGGGGAGGGATAACCTGTGACAATTTGGGGAATTTATTTTTCGCTGGTCATACTTCTTCAAATGACTTCCCAATATTGTTTGCATTTCAACCACTTTACAGTGGGCCAGGTGCCATAGGTTATGGAGATGCTTTTATAGTCAAGCTCAATCCAACTACAGGCTTTCCTGTGTGGTCTACCTATTTTGGCGGAAGCAAGGATGATTATGGAGGCGCTATTGCAACAGATAATTCAAACAACGTTGTTATTACAGGTTCTACGAATTCTGTTACCAAAATAGCCAGCAGTGCATTTGTTTTCCAACCTAATTTTGCAGGTGGGCCTTACAATGACTCCTTTGTAGCCAAATTTGATAACTCGGGCAATCTTTTATGGAGTACTTACCTCGGAGGTTCCGTAGGGCCTTTATCTGGAGGGGGCAATGAAGAGGCCTCGGGAATAGCTATTGATAGTAACAATAATATTGTGGTATCAGGTGATACTTACAGTACTAATTTCCCTGTTACTTCATGCGCGTATCAAAAAACATTTAAAGGAAGTGAAGACCAATATATTACTACGTTTGATGCCAATGGTACATTGATTTGTTCCGGTTACATGGGTACCGGAAATGCCTCATCTGAGAATAATGAAACGTATGTGTCAGCATCTGGAGGGAGTATTGCGGTAGATGGGTGTTTCGTTTATTTAGTTGCCACCACTCAATGTAATTATCCGTTTACATCAAATGCCTTTCAAACTTCATGTGTACCAACTTTTGGAGGATGGCCCGCGTTTGACGCGGTACTTGCCAAATTATATGTAAATACATGCGGAGGGATTACCACTAACTTAAATTTCAGCACAGGGCCCACTACTTTTTGCAATGGGCAATCTGTAAATTTTACATCTGCATATTCTGCCTGTGGCGGTACTGCAGGTATAACATATTTATGGATCTTTACAGGAGCCGTTCCGAATACCTCCACTGCAAAAAATCCTACGGGTATAGTATATAACAGTCCTGGCAATTTCAATGTGAAGCTGGTAATACAACTACCTTGTGGTAAAGATTCAATAGAAAAAGTGTCCTATATTACTGTTGATCCTTGCGGAGGGATCACCGCCAGCGTAAATTCAGCAACAATATGCAGTGGTACAACGCCATGCCCAACCTTAACCGCGATAGGCGCTAGTGGAACAGCGCCTTATACTTACCTGTGGAATACAACTGAGAACACGCAAAATATAAATCCCTGTCCGGGATCAACAACAACGTATACTGTAACGATCAAAGATGCCGGAGGAAATTCATCTACATCAACAGCTGTGGTAACCGTAAACCCGGCTGTAACAGTCAGTACAACAGGGGTTAATATAACATGTAATGGAAGTGCCGATGGTTCAGTGATAGCGGCAGGAGGCAGTGGCACATTACCTTATACATATAGTTGGAGTAATGGTGGAACTGCATCTCAGATCTCAAATCTCACGTCTCAAATCTATACGGTAACAATTACGGATAGCAAAGGCTGTACATCCGCATCATCAGCCACAATAATTTCACCTCCGGCTTTGACAGGACAATTTACGAAAGGAACAGCTAACTGTGTGGCTTGTGCTTGTAAAGAGTGGATACTGGTAAATGCATCCGGAGGAACAAGTCCTTATTCCTACGCCTGGCCGGATGGATATATAAACAGATTTAAAAATCAACTTTGTCCGGGAGCTTATATGGTGAATATTAAAGATAAAAACGGATGCAGCGTGAATATAAATCTTACCACTCCATAGAATATGGATTTGGAAGTTGGGGATAATAACCGCTTTAAGTCTTACCCCAAGGTGAGAAGGTCGTTTTTCTCTTTCGTTCTTTTTCTTAGTAAATCGGCAAAGGGTTCGTTTTCTATTTTTGAATCGAGCCAGACAACGAAGTTGAAATATGTCGGGATGGTATCTTTCTTATAGTTTTTTTTCAGGGTTATAATTTCCTGTTTTAAATTTTTATGCAACTGTCGCCTGACTTTCTCAGAAATGTTGTCAGTCAATTGATCTCTGATATATATTAGAAGCTTGTCTTCAATAAGAAAATCCTTATCACTTTGATTAAGAAACCTTCTCAGGGATCGTATCCGGTAGGGTAATGAATCAAATTCTTTCAATTCATAATATATCAGAACTTCCATTAGTTTCGCGTATAGCTGGAGGTGGCTCCACAAACCTTTTACAGGATTATTTATTATTCTTTGTATACATTTTAATGACTGACGAAATTTCTGTAAGGTGAAATAGGTATAGCTCATTTCCAAAAGAATAGGAAACAAATGAATCGGGTTGAGATCTTTTTGTGCATGGGAAAACCACATTTCAGACTCTTTAAGCAGGCTGTCATTATCAATTTTTTTATTCGCAAGTGGAGATAAACGCGCAAATCGAATTAATTTGCTGTAATATCTTGCCTATAGAAATATTTTTTTGTCGGAGGAAACAGTATTACTCCCGATAACATTGTCATTAAATTCCTTAAATAGTAAAATCGATTTTTTTTCATCCTGTATACTGCTGCATACTTCCAGCATATTCCCCAGAACGTATTCATACAAAAGATGGTGCTGCCTTAATCTGTTTTTATCTTTCTCCAGAAAATTCTTCAATTTGGCGAGGCTACGAAAAGCTCTGACACCATCATTCTTTACATGAAACGCCGATGCCTGTAAAAATAACAATGCTACCTTCGCCTTGTCTGAAAAGGCATTGCTTTCGTGTGTAAGCAGAGGGTCTTTAAAAATTCTATAATAAATGCTTAGCTCCTTTTTACTTTTCGCGTTTCCGGTTTTATGGTAAGTGAGCAGGAACTTCATTTTTAGAGTATTATATCCCTGATAATTCCTGATATTACGGATAATGTTTTCAACATACGCATTTGTCGCATTTATATGTTCCCCGATCCAATTAACATTTACCATTTCGAACATAACATTTAGTTCCGATTCGGCTATTTCAATCAGGTAGGTAAATAATTCATGACTTTGTGCAATTTTTCTCGCCTTCATCAACATTTTTAAGCATGGCCTGTATTCCTTTTTATTGAATAATACTACGGAAAAATCTAATAGTTCCCTGACCTCCCCGGCGGCACTTTTACCTGAATGATAGCGGCGAAGGGCAATAAGTATCAGAGAATACAGGCGGTTTTTTTCATAAGGAAACCGGTCAATAAAAGAATGTGCAGACAGTTTTTTTTTGATTTCCTGTTCACTGTAATATTCTTGGTGCTCAATACAATTAAATAATAATTCATAATGATCACCAAGTTTATTCTGCATAGAAAGAAAAAGCTTAAAATACCTTTTTTCGCTTTTATTGAGTGATTTAATGAGAGAAAAAAGCTGGTCTGATTTCATATTAGAACTCAAATAATAATGAACATTATATCTTATAAAATCATTAAAATAAAGATAATTTCAACTCAAATAAATAAATAGAACCCAAATATATTAAAAACTTTTGTTCGGTAATTTTAAAAACTTTGAGTAAGTTGCATTAATAAATTTAAAGGAATGACAAAACTGCGCAATGTATCAGGAACAACTGCGAATTTTTCTTATGCCTTTTTAACGGTGGGGAATTATAGTATTACCCATACGGTTATAAATGCAGGATGTACTGCAACTGTTACGGGCAATGTTAATGTAATAAATTGCACAGGCCCTACTGTAACCGCCACCGGTAGTTCAGTATGCAATGGCTCCTGTGCCAGTGTAACTTCGAGTGGTACAGGAGGAACCAGTCCATACATATATAGTTGGAGTAATGGCGCCACTACACAAAACATCAGCGCTTGTCCGGCAACAACCGCTACTTATACAGTAAAAGTAACTGATGCCGTTGGAACTACAGCGACTTCGACAGCTGTTATAATAGTTAATCCGGCTATAAATGTAACAGTTACACCAACTAATTTAAGTTGTAATGGAAGTGCCAACGGAAGCGCTATTGCTAATCCCACAAACGGAACAGCGCCCTACACCTATAGCTGGTCAGCAGGTGGGCAGACAACAAACACAACAACCGGTATGGCACAAGGTAATTATACCGTAACAATTACTGATGCAAAAAGTTGTACTGCCACTGCTACCACGGCTATAATTGCGCCACCGCCTTTAACCGGACAATTTAGCAAGGGCACAGCCAGTTGTGCAGGTTGTGGCTGTAAAGTGTGGGTTTTAATAACTGCAGCAGGTGGAACAAGTCCTTACAATTATACATGGCCGGACGGATATATCAATAGGTATAAAAATCAACTTTGCCCGGGAGCATATTTAATAAATATTAAAGACAAAAACGGATGCAGCGTAAATGTTAGTATCCCCACTCCGTAAACGCCAGTCTCCTTACTTTATACTTTTTTTCTTCTTATTTTTCATTATCTCAATAAATAGCTTGTTTTCTATTTTGCTATCCAACCAAAAGAGAAAAAAATTGTCTTTATTTATTAATGAGCTGTTTTGTTCAGGAATTTTTCCTAAATCATTTTTCATTTGTATGAAAAATTCCTTTTGTTGTTTCATATTATTGAAAATTGTTAGTGTTTTTTTGAAATAGAGTAAGGTTTCTAGTTCAATTTTATAAGTCGGGCAATGTTTCGCTATCCATTTTTGATATGAATTGATCAGGTATGGGATCAGCTCATAATTTTTCAGTTCAAAATGACAGATTAAAAAATAAAACCTTCCCAGTAACTGAGCATCTATTCTGTGTTCCCCTTTATACTGGATCACGTAGATTAGACATTTCAGCATGCTGCGCAGATCAGATACAATAAAATAATTTATGCTCATGTTTAAGTATAATACCAATCGTACAGTGTCACTTGCACTGTATTTTTTTACCTCTCCTTTTATTTCATTAAACAATTCGATGGCTTTGGTTGGAGAAACATTTCCAACAAGATTTACAAAGTTGGAAATAATTATAGGAAACAAACGATTCCTGTCTTTTGGAGGTAATAATTCAATGAATTCTTTTGCCTGATCATATAAGTGTAACCTTTTCTCCTGATCAGATTCCATTCCGCATATATTTGATAATGTATATAAGTACTGTTCGGGATATTTTTCCCAATGTGTCAAATGCTTTCTGAGATAGATAAGCCATCTTTTCTGGTACTGTAATGCTTTATCGTTTTGCTTCAGCAATTTCGCAGCCACACTTTGAATATACAGGAAATTTAAAGCAGCGCTAATCGTTCTCGTTTGTTCATATTTTTTTAAATGTCCGGAATTCAGAATTCCTTTTAATTTTTTCAGATCCTTTGCATTGTTTACAATGTTTCCAGATCTCATACCAAGCAGATCTGCCTCTGCGGCCAGTTTCTTATAAATCTCATTGTGCCTGATCTTTTCCAGTATAGTTCCGTGCTCTTTATAGCTTGTATTTAAGTATTCTCTTAGCTTTATTACATCTGATGTGATCCGGTATCCTGAAAGAATCATCCCGTGTATCAATAAATAGTATTCAAATTTTTCCTGCTCAATGGCCAGCTTTTTGGCCTTTTCTAAAAATTTCAGTGCTAATCCGATCTCATTTCTGCTTTGAAAGAGTTCTGCCCGTTTTATATAACTCTGTATAATAAAATTTACAGAAGATCCTGAATGATAATTTTCAAGCTTATTTAAAACTACTTCATTCATGCGATTTTTGACGTGTATGAATTTTTTCTTTGGCAGAAAGGTTTTTACCTGATTTAACAATGAATTTTCATCAAATTCAGCCTGTTTGTTGATCAGAGCAAACAGTTTCAAATAATGGCTGTCTTGCCTGTTTTTTCTCAAATTTCTTATTATATAGGCCTTTTCAGGAGCAGAAAGTGAATGAATGATCAGATAAAGATCGGAAGAGGCTGTTTTCATTTTACTGGAGGTTGTTTTAAATATATGAATTTTATAATTGAAATTGATTTTATATCAGGTAAAAATTAAGCTATTTATAATGCGATTTATGTAATAAACTAACTTGTGTTTACCTTTTTAATTTAGTAGTTTAATAAAATATAAAACAGGTCAATTTTGGTATGCAGCGTCTGAACACGATCTAAAGTATGAGAATTCTGACTTTTAATATTTCTCTTTTCGTCATTGTGCAATCTCTCGTTGCTCAATCGGTCGGTTCATCCTTTACCGGTCATTCATCCGGGTGGGCAAGGAATAATATTTTTCAAAATAAGGTGTTTATTGAGAATAAAGGACAGTTTGACGGAAAAGATAACCAGGCGTCGTCTGAAATACGTTTTGGTATACAGGATGAGGGGCAGCAAATTTATTTTACTCAATCAGGATTAACTTTCCGCTACGATAAGAATGATTTTCCAAAAGAGCGGGAGGGAGAGGATGAAACATTCGCGTCTGCGGAAGAGGAAGAAGCACATGAGCGTGAAATGAGGAAGAAGGTCATTGCCAAAACTTATTTCGTTAATATGAAATGGGTTAATGCCGACTTGCGTTCTCAATTGACTGCTGAAGGTATGGTTCCAGAGTATTACACTTATGGTGATGAAAAGAAGTCATACAAAGTGTCTGCATTTAAAAAGGTTTTATATAAAAATATTTACCCCAATGTGGATATTGAATATGTGTTCCATGAGAAAGAAGGGATCAAATACTCGCTTATCCTTCATTCGGGGGCTGATGTTTCAAAAATCAAGATGCGCTATTCCGGTCAGGATAAATTAATAAAGGATAAAGATGGAAATGCTCACATTGTTACTGCATTAGGTGATATCGTCGATCATGCACCGCTTACATTTTATTCTGCAGACGGCATAACGGGATCTGGGGGATCGATTATTGAATCATCCTTTATCATTGACGATAATATTGTTTCTTTCAAACTTGCTCCTTATGACCGGTCGAAAACAATTGTAATTGATCCATGGACAGTGGGCGTAACGCTTACTGCAACTAATAAGGTTTTACAGCTTGAGAAGGATCTTACCGGTAATATTTATATACTTGGAGGAGGAGATGGGTCGGGAACGCTTCCTTTATTGCTAAAAAAATATTCAAGTGCGGGAACTTTGATATGGACCTATACCCCTGTTGCCGGCTCCTGTAACGGACAATATGGTGATGATTTGAAGATCGGACCGGGTGGAAATATTTATATGTCCGCAGGTTACAACGGTAACAATGCAGTGTATTCAGTTTTAAAGCTGAATCCTGCAGGTACTGTATTGTGGTCAAGGAACGGGTTTGAGCCATATCGGTTTTTGTATGATTACTGTTCAGGCACATTATATCTCTCGCAAGGCAATTCAAGCGTACGATGTTTGATACTGGATGATGCTACCGGGGTTCAACTGGGACAGACACCAAGCCTGCCTGCTTTTGTTACAACCGAATGCCGTGACATTGTGCAGGGGCCTGACCGTAATTATTATGCGATGACTGTGAATACAGGTGGCTCATGCGCTAAAGCATCTCCTAATCTTTCTTCCATTTTATTTAACGTACCTCATGGTTATGGGTTTGCTTATTTAACCGCCGGTGCTGCGTTGTATACGGGCCACGTTTCTGCCCAACCTGGTACAATGCATTGTATTATAGCCAGCAGGCTTTTTGTATATACCACAAATGGCGGAAAACTTGAAAGGAGGGATCTTGCAACCGGAAACATAATAAATACAATACCACTCCCCGGAGGTGTTGTATTCGGAAATTCAGGCTTCGCAGTTGATACCTGTGATAATATTTATGTAGGATCATCGAATGGTGTCTATAAGTATAGCCCTAATCTGACATTGATCACTTCTGCACCCACTACGGGAGCTGTGTATGATGTTTCCCTTGGAAGCAACCCCGGTGAGATTCTGGCGTGCGGCAACGGTTTTCTTGCCAGCCTTAATATGGGAGCCTGCAATCCGATACCTTTAATACTTGCCGCATCGGCTACGCCAACCGGAAATTGCAGTAACGGAAATACTGGTACTGCAACCGCTAATGTTACAGGCGGCGTTTCTACATTCAGTTATTATTGGCTACCGGGCGGACAAACTACGCGTACAATTACAGGGTTGGCAGCAGGAACATACAGTGTTATCGTTACAGATATTAATTGTGTTAAAGATACTGTGGCGGTAACAGTTACGTCAACAGGCGCCATTGCAGTATCGGTGAGCAGTCAAATGGGTGTACATTGCCAGGGTGCTAATGATGGCTCCGCTACTGTTGTTGCATCAGGGGGTGTATCGCCCTATACTTATTTATGGTCAACCGGAAATACAACTGCTAGTGTTACCGGATTGTCAGTTGGTATGTATACTGTTACCGCAACAGATGGCAATGGCTGCCAATCTACCGTTTCAGTAGATATTACCCAACCATTTTTCCCCAAGATCACAATAACAAGCAGTGTATATAATGATCCCTGCGGGGCCAGCAGTAATGCGCTGCCTTCGGTAACCGGGGGTACTGCACCCTATACATATTCCTGGAGCAGCGGTCAGACAATACGTATTATCACCGGGCTTGCACAAGGGTCATATACGCTTACGGTAACTGATTCAGCCGGATGTGCAGCCACTTTGGTGGAGAATTTTACAAATCCAAATATAGCTCCAATCGCATCATTCACAAAATCACCCGGATCACCGGTTTGCATTGGAACCAAGGTCGACTTTACCCATACTGGAACGACTGGTTCCGGTGTTACTTATAACTGGTTTATATCACCGATAACACCTGCCAACGTAAGCGGCACAACAACTAATTTCTCATATACTTTCTTAACAACCGGAAATTATATTGTTCAGCATTCTGTTACCCGTTCGGGCTGTAGTGCAAGTAAAACGGATACTGTGAAAGTGATCAATTGTTCTGTACCGACAATTACCGCTACGGGCAATTCGGTTTGCCCGGGATCCTGCGGTTCAGTAACCTCCAGCAGCAGCGGTGGGGCTGGTCCGTATACATATTTGTGGAGCAATGGAGCTACTACACAGAACATTGCTCCTTGCCCTGTTTCAACCACTGTTTATACGGTAACCATAACTGACTCTGGTGGGGCTACATCTACGGCAACTGCAACTATTACTATAAATCCATCTGTAACTGTTACTGTAACTGCGGCAAATACAAGTTGTACAGAGAGTACAAATGGTTCTGTCTCGGCTTCGGTCGCAAGCGGAACAGCTCCGTATACATATAACTGGTCCGTTTCTATGGGAACAACATCAGCGGTGTCCGGTTTAACCGCAGGAAATTATACCGTTACAATAACCGATTCAAAGGGGTGTACAACTACTTCAACAGCCGTGATCAATTCACCGCCTCCTTTAATCGGACAATTTGCCAAAGGTACAGCGAGCTGTGCAAGTTGCGGTTGTAAGGAATGGATAATGGTAACAGCTACAGGTGGTACAAGTCCATACAGTTATTCCTGGCCGGCTTCAGGTAATTATAGTAATAGGTATTTAAATCAGCTCTGTCCCGGTACTTATGTTATAAATATCAACGATAAGAACGGATGCAATGTAAACATTAATCTTACTGCGCCCTGAGAGTTTACCCACCAATCCAATTCAGGTAATTATCACTTGTAATAATTTCAAAGGCACTAAAATTCCGTCAGTTTTATGACGGAATTATCATTCAGGTTGAATTTTTGGAGATTTTTTACGGCATTCTGAAAGAAACAAGTTAGATAGCTTTCAAACTCCAGGCCTCTGGTTTATCCGCGAACAAAATCTTGGTATTCGCCCAGGTGGTTTTGAATAATTCGGATTTACGATATTTTTCAAGATGTTCGGGTGTTTCCCAATGACTGTAAGTAAAAAGTACTCCGGGACATTCTGAGTCTGTCAATAGTTCTACGTGTTTGCATCCCTCGGAGTTCAATATTTTATTTTTCGCTTCATTGAATACTTTCAAAAAGGCATTCACCTTCTCAGGAACGAAAGTCATTTTAACTATACGGATTATCATTGAAAAACAAGTGTTATTGTATCTCCCATGTGCAGGTTTAGCAGTTGGCTGGCTTTTCCGCTGTTCATGGCAATTTCGAGGTGGCCAGCCGCGTTGAACATGGCCAATATCTCACCTTCAACCACATCGTGATATGTTCTGCTTATTTTACTTATCTCGTGGCTGCCAAAACGAATCACAAATGGACGGCCTTTGCCTGCTTCTTTCACGAGGCTATTCGTAATATTGGTTACCACGTTGCTGTACCAATCAATATAAATAATACTTCCCCGGATAGTATCGCCAATAGTGACAGGTCTGAACATGATACGTTCATTAACGCCCTGTTTGGCGGAACCTATCAGGTCAAGCGTTCCGCCGCGGGCAAGGTGGCAGGCCGCTTTTACAAAAACATCGCGGGTAGGAAATGTGGGGCTGTTCGTGTCATATCCAATGTTCAGTTCTACAATTTTATCAGGTACCTTATCAAACATCAGTGAAAACATACCATTGTCGGCACCTATAAAATAGTGACCACTGACAAGCAATCCAATGTGAGGATTTTGGGGAGTAGCTTCAGCGTTAACACCAACTATGTGTATTGTTCCTTCCGGAAAATTGGGAAAGCTGTTTTTAAGAACATAAGCAGCCTCCTGTATATTGAATGAGGGAATAAGGTGTGTAATATCAACAATGTTCACATCGGGCAGTTGAGTTAAAATAGCACCTTTTACTGCGCTAACGTAGTAGTCTTTCAGGCCTAAATCGCTTGTTAATGTTATAATTGCCATTGTTAGTAAAAGTATAAAGCCTGATCGCAAAAAAATAATTATTTTGCGCTATAAAATTAACTAAAAAGCTAACATTTAAAGAATCAACCTATTTTGGCAGAGAAAATTATTGAAATTAACCAGGTGGACCCTGTTCAAATTTACGGGATAAATGATACCAACTTGGAGCTGATAAAGAAGCGCTTCCCAAAGCTTAAAATTGTTGCGCGCGGCGACAGGATAAAGGTGACTGGTGATGACAATGAGGTGAACCAGTTTGAAATGGTACTTAATTTGTTGCTTGATAAATGCAGTAAATCAGGTACAATAAGCGAGAGCCAGGTTGAACAGGTGTTGAATGGGGGAACAACAGTTGGCAGGACAGCGGATGTGGAAGAAGGAGCCGATATTATTGTGTTTGGCAATAACGGTCTTGTAGTTAAAGCCCGTACTCCTAATCAGCGCAGAATGCTGGAGAGCAGCCAAAAAAATGATATGATGTTCGCTATTGGTCCCGCGGGAACTGGCAAAACCTATACGGCTGTTGCGCTTGCGGTAAAAGCATTGCGCGACAGAACCGTGAAAAAAATTATTTTAACCCGGCCGGCTGTAGAGGCAGGTGAACATCTTGGTTTTCTTCCGGGCGACCTGAAAGAAAAACTCGATCCGTATCTACAGCCGTTATATGACGCATTGTATGATATGATCCCCCCGGAAAAGCTTAAAGCGCACCTTGAAAACTATGTGATACAGATTGCGCCTTTGGCTTTTATGCGCGGCCGTACCCTTGATCACGCTTTTGTGATATTGGATGAAGCACAAAATGCTACTGAAAGTCAGCTTAAAATGTTTTTAACCCGTATGGGGTCTTCGGCAAAATTTGTAGTAACCGGCGATGTAACACAGATCGACTTGCCAAAGCACCAACCCTCAGGATTGATGCAGGCCGTGAGGCTTTTAAAAGATGTGGAAGGGATTGATTTTGTTTACCTCGATGAGAGTGATGTGCTCCGGCACAAGTTGGTGTCGAAGATTTTGTCGGTTTATGATAAGGAGAAGTAGTTGTCAGTTATTTGTTGTTAGTTGTTGGTTCAATATCCCGACAACTAACAACAGACAACCAACAACTTTTATATAAGGGCGGTTCTAAAAATTGGTTAACAATAAAGTGAATAAAAACAAGTACATACAACCGGAGTATCGCCTAATGTGGAATATCTTTGTATTGCACAAAACGATAGACCCCATGCAAAATAAAAAGACCGCCCCCAGAGGATT